>CAYSZA010000106.1:0-9378 GCA_964435275.1 uncultured Methanosarcinales archaeon
CCAGAGGCCGGCTGTCGGTTTTCATGGTTTTTGTAACGCCAACGGCGTCCACAATTACAAAATGAGTCTTGGCCGAAATTGCCGATGGTGTCACTTTTTGCAGGTCATCGTAGCCCAGGGTTCGTGTACCTCTACCCTTCATCTGCTCAAAATAGTTCCGGCTTTTAACATCCCTCATAAAGAGCAGGCATTCCAGCGGCTTAACATCCGTGCCCGTGGCAATCATGTCCACTGTAACTGCTATTCTGGGATAGTAAAGGTTGCGAAAATCTCCCAGCACCGATTTAGGGTCTTCTTCGGCTTTGTAGGTCACTTTCTTGCAAAAGGCGTTGCCTTCTCCGAACTCTTCCCGCACGATCTGGATAATATCATCGGCGTGGCTGTCGTTCTTGGCAAAAATCAGGGTTTTAGGAACTTCACTTCTGCCAGGGAAGATCTCTTGTAGCTTTTCTTTAAATGTCCGTATCACATGGCGGATCTGGCTAGGATTGACCACGTCTCTGTCCAACTTTTTAGCAGTATAGGTAAAATCCTCGTCCATCTGTTCCCAGCGTTTTTTACGGGTGAGTTTCTCCCGCTTGTCAACAAATTCCCGCGCATTTATCTTTGCCCCGTTTTTGCTGATCTCAGTCTCGATAATGTACACATCATAACCCACATTCACGCCGTCTGCTACTGCATCTTCGTGGCTGTACTCACTTACCACGTTCTCATTGAAAAATCCGAAAGTGCGTTTATCCGGCGTAGCTGTCAGCCCTATCAAAAAAGCATCGAAATAATCCAGCACCTGCTGCCATAGATTGTATATTGAGCGGTGGCACTCGTCTATGACAACAAAATCAAATGTTTCGACGGGAACTTTCTCATTATATACCACAGGAAGCGGCTCCTTTGGCTGCCATCCTCTTTCGGCGGGATTTTCTTCTTCGATTTTCTCGTCCAGCTCCTCGCCCTTCAATATAGAGTAAAGCCGCTGGATTGTGGAAATGCACACCTGGCTGTCCGATGAAATATAACTGGAACGTAAGCGCTGTACATTGTAAAGCTCAGTGAATTTGCGGTTATCGTCATTGGGAACATAAGCCATGAATTCCTGTTCTGCCTGTTCGCCAAGGTTCCTGGTATCCACAAGGAAAAGCACCTTTTTAGCATCCGCAAATTTTAGCAATCTATAGATGAAGGTAATGGCAGTATAGGTCTTTCCGGAACCGGTTGCCATCTGGACCAGAGCCCGTGGGCGGTTATCCTTAAAGGATTTTTCAAGATTTGAAATCGCCATAATCTGGCAGTCTCGCAGTCCATCTGTCCTTAATTCAGGAATATCCAGCAGCTTTTCCCTCAAAGGTCTCTTTTTAAGATACTCCTCAAAAGTTTCAGGTCTGTAGAATGAAAAAACAGGTCTTGACCTTGGTTTTGGGTCGCGGAAATCTGTAAAGCGTGTAAGTTCCCCTGTACTCTCGTACACAAAAGGAAGCGGGTAATTATTAAGGTATTTTAGCTTGCTTGTAGCGTACCCGGAGGATTGTTCCTCAACAACGGTTAATCGGTGACCTTCTTCATCCTTTTTTGCTTCAATGATCCCAATGGGCTTTTTATCAACAAATAATACATAATCAGCAGGTCCTACATCAGTTAAGTACTCCTTAACAGCAATTCCCCTGGAAGCACTCCAATCGATTTTGCTTTTTTCCTGCACTATCCAGCCAGAGCTATTTAATTTCCTATCGATATCATTTCTGGCTTTCTGCTCTGGAGTCTGATTATTACTCATATTTCTTTACCATTGAGATTTATTTCCATTCTCCTTTTCCTGGATAGGAGTGTCGAAGCTGGCACTCTTTTATTATAACCCAAACTGGATATTCATAATTAATAAAAATATTCTTCCATGCTTACTAAAAGCCTGACTTAATTTAGTCTAATAATACTTTATCATATGATTTATAATTTTGTTTTTACAGATATTCAATACATAATTAGCTCTTTTTGTTTCGCAATAATTTAAAGATAATTTAACAGTTATGCGGGGCACTTTTAAAAGTTAAATATTTCGTATTAGTCCTCAGACAATATTAAAAATATTGTATATTTTTCTGCCAAAAAGTGTTGCAATCTACAAAACTTAGTGCTAGGTATGGTATTCGAACCCACGAAACCCCTCGATACCATACCTTAACATAACTCATTTTTGAAAACTGGAAGAATTACTGGAAGAATTAAAACTAATCACTTTTGAGAGAGTTCTGGTTATTGCAAAAACCTCAAAAGAAGCTGAATAGACTGAAGGCTCGAAGACATCATAGTCCAGTGGAAAAAAGAGAATAATCGAATTTGAACTTAAATATCTAAATATTAATAGAAAGCCAGAGATTTTTCTCTGTAGAGAACCTTGCGTATTTCAGGTTACTTAACTATATCTTCCCTCAAGTATATCCCGGATCGTCTTTACAGTCATGGCGCCTGGGGTTCCTTTCATGTTATGGGGCGGCCAGGCTCCGGATTTTATTTCTTCAGAGTTCTCGTCGTGTTCGTCTTCGAGAAGTAGAATAACTTTTATGTCTTCAGGAATATCGTCAACCATCTTTGCCCCGCATTCCATAAGTTCATTGAAGGCTTCTCTTCCTTTTTCTTCGTCAAAAGGTGCTGTACACCCTTTTACAATATTTGTTCGGAAGCCTCTCTCAAGGAACTCCAGGCTATTAATGTATATGCATACTTCCTCAACAAGGCCTGTCATGAATACTTCACCGATTCCCAGCTCTGCAACTTTCAGTTCGAGTTCGGGGTTCATAAAGGCATTTACGTGATCTTTCGGAAGTCTGAAAACGCTGACTGTTTCTCCTTTTACCGCCTTTATTACCAGCCTGGCTATTTTGTCGACGATTGCTTTTCCCATTGGGGCTACAAGTTTTCCCTCATATAACGTGCCTTCATATTCGTACGTCTCATACACGAAATCGTTAGTCATATCGATAACGACCAGAGCTTTCAAGGTTTCACTTTTTTTCGTTGACTCCATGCCAGGCTCACCTTCTGTCAATTCTAGCTGCAGTTTCACCCTCTGTCAATTCTACCTGCAGTTTATTCTATCCATAACTTACTGCACGAGTTAGCATAAATTCGTCTGGAACTCTAGGAACTCTAAGTACAGCTTTCTGAGTTTAAATTTTTAAGTTCCATAGAGCCATCGGGTTGAGAAACCCGTTCTGAATTATCTTTTATCCGCCTGCAACAGGCGGAATAAGAACTACAGTGTCTCCTTCTTTCAATTCCGTTTCGGACCCTTTAAGGAAATCTATATCCCTGCCGTTAACCAGAAACCTGATCCTGGGATTTTCATCTTCAAAGGGCTTTCCCACTGCAGCCTTGAGATCTGCACCGAAACGGGACTCCAGAGTATCAAGCAGGGTCTCAACCGTATCGCCCGGATGGAGCTCAAACTGCATTTCATGCATCCCGGTAACCTCACGTACCGAGGCCAGGAACTTTACGTTTACTTTCATTTTTACCTTCCAGTCTGGAACCCCTGAACCCCACTCCTGCCTTGTCGAAGTATCTGATGTACCTGATAAAACTGCAGTTAGATGCAATTTTCGGGTTTTGCAGTTTTTATCAGGCAATCCCTAGCTCTCTTAACTTTTCTTCAGTGGGCCTTCCGTCAACCCAGCCCCTGAGTTCGTAATATCGGTCAATCATTTCAGGCACATGGGAAATCTGCCCTTTGGACGGGCCTCCAGGGACCGCTTCTTCAGTGAGGCGCTTTGGAAGGACATCCTCTGCTCTGTCAAGCCCATAAGCGTTATTTATTACACGCTCGAGGTTTGTGATTCTCTCTCCGATCTTAAGCAATTTTTCAGGGTCAAGTTCAATGCCCGTAATCGCCTGGAGCATACCTGCATACTGGGGAAGCCCGATTGCAAAACTGGTAAAAAGGCAGATCACTGTAGAGTTGATTGCAGATACCATATCCTGCATGCGAATCGTCCATTCAGGCTTGTTTTCAGTGGAATACGGGTCAAGTTTTTTCGGGATTCCAAGGATCTCGGCCGGGATCGTGTAACCGTAAACATGGTCTCCACCACGGTTTGCAGTTGCATATTCCAGGCCTATGCCCTGGATCGAGCGCGGATCGTAGGCTGGCAGTTCCATTCCCTTCACATTTATAGAAAGTTCGGGAGCCTGATATTTTTCCGCAAGCTTTCTGGAACCAAGTGCCAGGTCTGCTCCGAAACCGGCTTTATATGCTGTTCTCCAGACACAATCCACCATTGCAGCTGCATTCCCGAATTTCAAGTTCAGACCCTGCAGGCGCTCTTCAGGGATTTTTCCTTTCTCTACAAGTTCCATGGCACAGGCGATGGTCCCTCCCATAGAAATAGTGTCGATCCCGAACTCGTTACAATAATGGTTGGCTTTTATAACCGCATCGAGCTCTTTTACTCCGCAGTTCGATCCAAGGGCGAAAATGGTCTCGTACTCCGGGCCTTCGGTATATTTGACGCTGAAAGGACCCTCGGGAACACTGGATCTTCTTCCGCAAATAATGGGACAACCCCAGCAGCCAATCGTACCCGTAAGATAGGTTGCAGTAAGCCGTTCTCCGCTTTGCTCATCGGCCTCAGGGAAATAGCTGTTCTGGAAGTTTCTTGAGGAATAAGCCCCATGTGCATTGACTATATTCACAAGCACTGGAGTCCCGTAGACATGCAGCCCTCCTTTGGGGCCTGTAACCGGGTTTTCCTTGATAAGGTTCATCGCCTCGGCAACCTTTTCGACAAGCATTTCAGGATTTGCAGGTTTCTGTCTCTCGTTTCCTGAAACCACAATTGCCTTCAGCTTTTTGCTGCCCATGACCGCGCCTGATCCTGTCCTGCCTGCCGTCCTGTACTCGTCGTTCATTATACAGGCCATGGAAATCAGGTTTTCTCCGGCAGGGCCTATGCAGGCAACTGATGTTTTTCTGGGGTCCTTTGTAGTCCTGTCAATAAGTTCAGCCGTGACATTAATCGTTGTCATGCCCCAGATCTCGGGAGCTTCCACGAGTTCAGCCTTCCCGTTTATAATGCTAAGATAGACTGGCTTATCCGAAATCCCTCTGACGATTACGCCATCGTACCCTGCAAACTTCAGATACGTTCCCCATTTTCCTCCCGAATTTCCGCTCCCCATTCCACCTGTCAGGGGGGACTTGCTGGTAAGGATGTGATAACGTCCGCTCGTAGGCACTCGTGCCCCTGTAGCCGGCCCGGTCATAAAAAGCAGAAGATTATCCGGATCAAATGGCTGAATGTCCTCCCTGAGCTCGTCGTATATTAGTTTCACGCCAAGCCCTTTTCCTCCTATGTATGTCCTCAGAACTTCTTCATCAAGCGGTCTATCTTTAAGCTCTCCACTTTCAAGATTAACGTCCAGAATTTTTCCTGCGTAGCCCCCTAACATAGATAACCTTCCTTAAAGTTTTATTTTCGATTTGTTCAAACGGCGGCTTCATTTAGTTTCCGGCCTTATTTCCCCTCTCTCACCTCAAAATAAGCTCCTGGTGAGAGCTGCCGGACATTAGATACAGTTTAAGTATAATACCAATTTGAATAATATTTAATTATGCTGAAGTTCCCTTATAAAAGTATTCACATAAAAAACTTTTTCTAAAAATATATTCCGTCTGGCAGTTCTTAAAACCAGTAAATCTTCAGAAATAGATTATACTATGCTATCAAAACCGAATTCTGTCAGGTCTCTGATCGATAACCTGCTATCAGGACTAAGGATAATATCTAAGATAATATCTAAGCATAACGTTATTATACGCCTCTTTAATTTAAAGAGAAGTACCTGATATCTCCTGTTTTATTATCCTCAATATCCGTGAGCTTCCTATACATTTATTCTTATATCAAACTCGGTTCCTTCATCCCTTATTAGTTCAATTTCACCGTCTAACTGATCTACAAGAATGTTTACAAGCTGCAGACCAAGCGTATCTGAGTTTTCCAAACCAAGATTTTCGGGAATGCCAACGCCGTTGTCTGAGATAATCAGGGTATAGCATGTACCTTTTCCGGTAAGTTCTTCTTTATTGTTACTTAATGAACTTTCGGCCTCTTTTTCTTTGAATAATTTAATCCGAATTTCTCCTCTCTTCATGTCTGGAAATGCATACTTTAATGAATTGGAAACCAGCTCATTAACAATTATTCCCAGTGGGACTGCGATATCCATGTCGAAGAAGATATCTTTCTCAAGGTCCATGCTCAAGCTGATCTCAGTATTTCTAAGGTTATATGTTTGAAAAAGGTTCTCTACGAGCTTTTCAAGGTATGGCGAGAAATTCAGGGTATTGTCTCCTCCGCCTTCGTGCAATTCTTCATGAATCAGGGCAATGGACATTACTCTGTCCTGACTTTCTCTGAAAGCGGCGAGAACTTCTGAGTCCTTAATATCTTCTCTGTTATTGAATTTTTCAGCCTGAAGATCCAGAAGGGAAGATATTACCTGCAGATTATTCTTAATTCTGTGATGTATTTCCTGTTTGCGGGCAATCTCGATGTTTTTCAGAGCTTCTTCAGCCTTTTTACGTTCAGTAATATCAGTGAGCATGCACATCACGCCCATAAACCTTCCATCCTTATCAAGAAGGGATTTAGCATTCACGAGCACACATAAGGATGAGCCATCCTTACATATTAATTTCAACTCGTAGCTCTCATTGATACCCTGCCGTCTCTTTTCCAGATTCTGTTTGAGGATAGTCTTACCTTCTTCATCAGCAAAGTCCCACACTGGTCTGCCAATACCTTCTTCCAGAGTGTATCCGAGCATATTCGTCATTTTCTTATTAGCGTAGATGATTACGGCTTCATCGTCAATTATGAGTATACCCTCGTTTGCTGTCTCTACAATGTTTCGGTACTTTTCCTCACTTTCCCGAAGTTTTTCTTCTACCCTTTTTCTATCGGTTACATCTCTGGAAATGAACGAGATCGCAGTCAGCTTACCACGGCTATCAAAAACCGGAGAAAGAGTTATTGAAACATCTACTATCTTCCCGTCCTTTCTTAACCGTGAGGTCTCATGATGGCGGATTTTTTCCCCCTGTTTTATCATTTCACATAATTTACCTGTTTCTTTATCCAGGTGAGGTGGAGCCAGGATGGATGTGTGCTTCCCAAGAATTTCTTCTGCTGAATAACCATAAACATGCTCTGCTTCTTGATTCCAGCTTGTAATAATGTTGTCAAGGGACATAGTGCCAATAGCATCATTTGACGATTCCACAATATTCGCTAAGCTTCGAATCTTCTCTTCTGATTTTTTGTGCTCAGTAATATCCTGAACCGTCCCTCTCATTCGAACAGGATTATTTCTCTCATCAAAAATAACTTCTCTTTCTGAATGGACTATGCGCTCTTCTCCGTCTGGCCTAACTATTCTATATTCAGTCGCATAGACTTTTCCGTTAAAAGCTTCCTTAGTTGAGTTATACACATAGTCCCTGTCCTCTGGATGGACGCAACTCAAAAATTTATCGTAAGTTAAGACTTCTTGAGGGTTACACCCAAAAATACGGTGCATTTCTTCAGACCAGTGTAATTCGCCAGTAACAAGATCATTATCCCAGTTTCCTACATGAGCCATTTTTTGGGCTTCAGCAAGACCTCTTTCACCTTCTTTCAATGAGTTGTAAGCTTTCTCAAGCTCTGCTGTACGCTCTTTAACAAGTTTTTCTAAATTGTCATATGCTTTTTTTAGAGCTTCTTCTGCTTTTTTACGCTCGGTGATGTCCCGCGCCGCTCCTATCAATCCTATGATGTTGCCCTGTCCATCATAGTACGGTGCTTTTACGATCTGGAGGATGCGCCATCCATGTGATGTAAATATCCTCTCCTCTAAGGTTGTCCCTTTTCCTGTCTCCATGACTCGTTTGTCATCTTCCGCTAGCTTCCTGGCTATCTCAGGAGGGTGAAAATCGGCAACGGTCTTATTGAGGACCTCTTCAGGGGATTTGCCCATAAGCCTATAGTAAGCTGGGTTTGCCAGGATCATCCGGGCTTCTCTATCCTTTACGAAGATGGCGTCCGAGACGTTCTCCATGATGTCTCGGAGGAAGGCCTCGCTCTCCCGGACCTCGTTCTCGATGCGACGCAGCTTCATAATCTTGTGAAGCTCATTGACCACCAATTGGAGCTGCATGACATCGCGGTCGTCGTACTCATCCACCTTGTTGCCCACACCGAAGATGATCCTCACCTTACCATTCTCGGTGACCGGCACGCTCATGAATCGCTTCACTGTAGCGTGTCCGGCCGGCAGCCCTTTTTGGTTCGGTGAGGAAGGAAAGTCGTTGTAGACCACCGGCCGCTTTAGCCGGACGCAATCGACCCAGTTACCTGCCTTTTCAATAGGGTAGTGCCCTTCGTTCCCTGCCGTGCATGACCTCAATACTTCCTGGTTCCAGGTGGTGAGGATAATCTCTTTCTCATCCTCGGAGACGAGGTGGAAGAAGCCGATCGTGCTATCGGTTATCTTGACGGCTTGATTGAGTGCGAAATCGTAGAGTTCGCGGTCTGATAGGTTCGATGATCGGGTATAGAGCTCGTATAAGCCGGTCGCTCGCGCCAGTTCGTTGCTGAGATTGTGCTCCGCCTGCCTGCGCTCGGTGATGTCGCTAAAGACCGCAATGAAACGATTACCTCCTATCGGGCTTGCAAATACTTCAAACCACTTGCCAAGAGAAGCATTTGTTTCTTCGAAGTGCATTCCCATACCTGTACGAACAACCTCTCCGTAGCGATCCAGCCATGTCTGCCCGACTATAGGGAATATCTCTTTGAAACTCCGACCGATAACCTGCTCTCGCCTGAGACCTGAATGTTTCTCATACGCGAGATTAACATCAAGAATTATATTGTCGATGGGCTGACTTTTTTCGTCAAAGACGATTTCGCCAATCTGTACCGCTTGTTCAATCAAATTGAAGAGCTCCTGGTATTTCTCTTCACTCTCCAGAGGCTTTTCTTCAATTTCATTCTGGTCACTTATGTCGAATCCAGAAATGTTTACACGTTCTTGCTCGGGCAAGGGGTGAAAAACAACCAGGTATACACTTTTTCCTACTTTAACTTCCATTTTATCCGGGCTATTCAGGGAAATTACCTTTCGCACAATATCTCCAATGCTTGAAGGCAACTTTTCTCCTATTCTCACGCCCCACTCATGCAACAAGGGATCTTCTGCCTTATTTAAGTAAATAACAGTACCATCCTTTTTAACACTGAGCGCAGGATTCGGGTTTATAGCTCGAGATTGCTCCATTTTATCTGTCATTTTCCCCTTAGCCACCTCTTTTAATGACAAAATGCCTGAACTTTATTCTTTTAT
>CAYSZA010000107.1:0-9240 GCA_964435275.1 uncultured Methanosarcinales archaeon
GGAAAAGACCATGCTTCGAGAGGCGGTTCTTATGATACCGGAAAGAGAATAGTAAAAGAAATTTTCGGGCACGAAGCTCCGTATCCTATTGTCTATGAATGGATAATGCTTGGAAAGCAGGGGGCAATGTCTTCTTCTACAGGAGTTGTTATCTCGATTTCGGATATGCTCGAGGTTGTGCCTCCTGAGGTTCTTCGCTACCTGATTATCCGCACAAAACCTGAAAAGCATATCCAGTTCGACCCTGGGCAGCCCCTTCTTACCCTTGTGGACGAATACGAACGTCTCAGGGCGCAGTTCAGAGAAAATGATCCTTCACTCGGGGCTTTTCAAAGGAGAGTATATGAGCTTTCCAGGGCAACAGGTATCTGCCAGTCTGAGATTCCCTTCAAGCAGATGGTGACTATATATCAGGTAGCAAGGGGAGATTTTGACGGAATCCTGAAAACCGTGAAACGTTCAGGCTTTTCAACTGAAGATAAAAGGTGTATAAAGGAACTTGCAGATAACGTCTCGAAATGGCTTGAACTCTATGCTCCGCCTTTTGCTAAATTTAATGTAAAAGAGAAGGTGCCTGTGCAGGCTGCAACCCTCTCCGAGCTTCAGAAATCCTTCCTTTCAGCTTTTGCAGCTCTTATTGATGCCAGAGGAGAGATCAGCGGAGAAGAATACCATATGCTTGTCTATTCTGCAAAAGATGAGGGCTCAGAACTGAACAGACGGATTAAGGAAAAACTGAACACTCCTGCTCCGCAGATTGACCCCAAGGAGCTTTTCAAAGCAATTTACGTTTCAATACTGGGGCAGAGCTCAGGCCCCAAAGCAGGGTGGTTCCTATCGTCTTTTGAGAAAGAGTTCCTGGTAAAAAGGTTCAAAGAGGCTTCAACCTACAGCCCTGAAAAAAACGGATAAATATGGATAAATCGAGTATTCACAACCTCACAGGTTTACAGGCAGGTTCTGCAAAGGCTCATTTCCTTGCCTGGGACAGGGAATATGCCCACCTGAAATGGGGAGGGCCTGCCCCTGTCCGGGATATCCAGGCTCATCTTCTGCCCGAATCCAGAGTTCTTGATGCAGGATCAGGAAATGGCAGATACCTTGGGGAACTTGCAAAACTTTATAATGCAACTGGAATTGACATTTCTTTAACTGCCCTTAAAGGTTCCAGAGCCCAGCTTGCAAGGAACTGCAGGTTTGCCGAGCACATTGGGGCAAGTATTTCCGATCTTCCTTTCAAAGCCCTGGCTTTTGACGGAATTCTCTGTTATGGGGTACTCCAGCACCTCTTTAAAAAAGAAAGGGAATCCGCTGTCACAGAATTCAATCGCATACTCCGGAAGGGTGGTTTTGTCTTTTTTGAAGCCTTCGGCTATGAGGATATGCGCTGCGGGGGAGAAAATTCAGTTCCTTTTGAAGAGATGACTTTTGCCCGGCAAAATGGGATAATCTACCATTATTTTACGAAAAAGGAAGTTAGAACACTTTTCAGAGGATTTGAAGTTATCAGGCTGGAAGATATAATGAAAGAAAAAAATTTCATGGGAGAAACTTATAAAAGGCATCTGGTAAGAGGAATCTTCCGGAAGCCTTGAATTTATTCTTTAAAAACCTCCAATCTTCCTTTGAGGGAGCATTCAAGAATTTAAACTCACATAACTCCCTATCGCTCTAATCTTCCCTGTGATTATCCTGGCTGTTTGCCTGTCATGTGAAAGCTATTTTCAGATAATTCAACACAATTATGACAAGTGCTCCGAAAATGCCTCCTATTGCGCAGATAAGAACTGCCACCCACGTGATCGCGATTTTAAGCCCGAGCAATGCTTTTGCCGCGAACAGGACTAAGACCCCAAGTACTGCATTTATTGCAAGGCTGGTTGCAGTCTTCAAGGCTTTATACAGGATGAAGGCCACTACAATTGCCAGAACCAGTACCAAAATTTCTATAATTTCAACTACCATAATTCATAGATAGAGACTCAACTTATTTATAATTATCACTGAGTTTTATAGTACAGTTCGGAACTATAAAAGCCTATACTTCAGGCTTGAGCAGGACGTCCAATGAGTGTTCTTTCAAAAAGAAAGCTAATTCCAGGCTTTTTTCTTCAGAGACCCCGAATAAACTCAGTAATAATATTTTTAAGTGAGACTTTATCCTGATAGGCCCTTGCTTCAAGTAGATGGTGCGGATTCCCCAGTACCATTGCCGAAACTGCTGCATCCGGACTGTAAAGGCAGAGCACGGGGATTCCCTGGGCAAGGGCCCTGCAAATTTCGTAACCCACGCCTGTGGAGGGTACTGTAACTTCTGCTATCAGAGCATCGCTTTTTACAAGCAAACCCATATCCCTGGCATAAATCTCTTCTTCTGTCATTCTCATTTCTACAGTTTCCAGCTCAGGGTCGGCAACGTGCCAGCTAAGCACTTCAGCCCCTGTCTCTCCCAGGATATTACAGATTTCCCTGTATGTCTCAAGCAGTTGCCTACCTCCACGGATCGAGCCAGAAAGAAAAATTTTGGGGTTTCGCTCTTCCTCCGAAACAGTCATTTTCTCTAGATCTTCCATGTTCCTTTCACCTTTTAATCCGTAATTCCGACAATTCCGGCTTTTACTGTACTCCCCTGAAGTAATGTCCTGTAGTAAAGCCCTTTCCAAGTTTCTCGCAGTTTTCCTGACCCTGTTTTCCAGTTTCAAGGAAGGTATCAATCGTTTTCCTGTAGGCCCGGGTTATCCTTCTTATCTCGTCAGAGTTTTCAATTTCCAGAGTTTCGATCCTGATACTTGAAACTCCGCTTTGGAGAATTTCAGGAACATACTCAAGCATGCAAAGTGACCTTGAATTAAGCAGATGCATCCTGCATTCATAGTCCGTGAGCAGGGGGAATTCGTAGTTTTTCTCATCTACCAGCGTAAACTTTCCTGACTTGCATGGGGCATTACATAACCCTTTATCGTTCCCGAGCAATCCGCCTGTAAGGCAGTGTTCGGATTCCATCAGTTCAAGGCGACCGTGGACGATACACTCTGCTGGCCCGTAAGAGGCAATGTTTTTTAACTCATCAAGAGTCAATTCCAGGGAAATTACGGCCATCTGAGCTCCTTCCTGGAGAAGAAGGGCAAAAGTGTAGCTGTTAAAGATGTTCAGAGGACTGTCAGCAATAAATGGTATATCCCCGGCTTTTGCAAGATTCAGGGTTCCCAGATTTGAGACAAGGACTCCGTCAGCTCCCAGTTCCCTCACACGAGAAAAGGTTTTTTCCACTGACTTCACTTCGGAATCTTTAACAAGCTTCGGGGTGATGAAGTAGATTTTCTTACCTGCGTTTTGTGTTTGTGTGACAGCTTTCTCAAAAATTAAATCAAACTCCTTTGTAGAACCTTCTTTTTGCCCTGATCCCTCCGGCCTTCTGAAGAGCCCTTCTCCAAAATAAATACGATCGGCTCCGCCTGCAAGTGCCCCTTCAAGCCCTTCAAGGGAGTACACGGAAACCGAGAGCAAAGGACGTCGAGGGAGGCTTTCTCGAGCAGTTAGCCCTGTCTCCTGTCCTGCTTTCTCTCCAGATTCAAAGAATTGTAGAGTATCGAGAGGTTCTCGCTTCCATCTGGAAATCCGTAATTGTTCAAGCTGTTCTATTGCTTTTGTTCTCAGCTCGTTCAACTGCCCAATAGGAATAAAAACATCTCCTTCCGTGGTGACATGAAGTTCGGCAGCCTCAAAGAGCGTATTTCCGAGCTTTGAAAGCTGTTTTTCTATCTGGGCCTTCGAAGTAGGCTGTTTTTCAGCCTTTTCCACCAGATACCCGGACTCAATTGTTACTATATTTGAATCCCGGTCTTTCACCTCAAGCTTCACAGGTTTTCCCGGAGCAATGGTCGCCCTGATAAACACAGGGATTTTAGGTCTCAGGCTTCCGGACTCGCTTTCTTTTTTGAGGGAATCCATAAGCTTTTTGTCATGCGTCCTGTATACGGTGCTTCCTGCTGGTGCCCTTGAATCGAAAGGGATTTCTACCGTATCTCCTGCTCCTGCGCTGTACACCGGGCTATCTCCGTAATACATTGAGGATATGATTTTTCCTTTATCTTCTGGCCTGGTTTCTGCGTTTTCGACCATTATCCCGTCTCCTAGGCGAAGGGGCCGTGAAAGTCTCACTCGGATACGATTTGAACGCCTGTCATACCCTGTAACCGTACCCGCCGGAACTCCGCGGTTGTGAGGGTTCTCCCTGCTCATGAGTTCCATGCGCGGGTTTTCAAAAAAGTAACCCTGAGTAAAACCCCTGTTAAAAAGCTGGATGAGGGTTTCCTGCTCTTCTTCAGAAACGAAATATCCGGCAGGGTTTTCAATATACCTGTCAATCAGGCGGCGGTAAATCCTGACAACGCCTGCAACATATTCCGGTCTTTTCATCCTGCCTTCGATTTTGAAAGATTCGATCCCGGCTTCTATAAGGGCTCCCAGGCCTGAAGTCGTATTGAGGTCTTTTGGGCTTAAGAGATAGCTGCCTGTTGTTTTGATAGGTTTTCCTTCACAGTACAGCCTGTATTTTTTTCGGCACGGCTGGGCACAGAATCCCCGGTTTCCGCTCCTTCCCCCTATAAGACTGCTAAGAAGACACTGGCCGGAATAGGAAATGCAGAGAGCTCCATGTATGAAAACCTCGATTTCAGTCCCGGTTTTCTCTTTTATTCGTTTTATCTCTTCAAGCGATGATTCCCTTGAGAGCACAACTCTCTCTATTCCTAATCCTTTTACAAATTCGACCCCTTCGCTATTATGCAAAGTCATTTGCGTGCTCGCATGCAGCGGAAGGTCAGGCAGACACTTTCCTGCAAGAGAGATAAGCCCGAGATCCTGAACTATGACTGCGTCGACTCCTATCGCTCTCAGGCGAGAAAGCAATTTAAGAGCTTCTTCCACTTCTTCGTCCTTAAGTAGCGTATTCACGGTTATGTAGACCTTCACGTCCCTGAGATGAGCGTAATCAATGGCTTCTTCAAGCTCTTTTTCTGAGAAATTCGATGCATACCCCCGAGCACTGAAAGCCCGGGCTCCGAGATATACAGCATCCGCCCCATTTTCTACGGCTGCAACAAAAGCTTCCATGCTGCCGGCTGGGGCAAGCAGTTCCGGTTTTTCAGGCTTCATCAGATTGGATTAGAGAGCCTGCTCTTAATTAAGCTTTGGCATCCCTTCCCTGGCTACAGGACGTATACACTCCAGAAAACTCCTGAGAAATAACTGACAATTGTAAAAATAAAAAAGAATAAGTAAAAATGAATAGGATCGGAATGAGAAATTTCTTTCGGTAACCTGGCAAGTCTTCCAGGCAAACACCGGATAATAATATTTTTAGCAACCCTGGAAAAATTAAAGAAAAAAGGAAGTGAGTTAAGAAGCTGCCGGACAGGCCGGATACTTATGCTTCCTGAATTATGTTTTCGGCCCTATTATCCAGCTCACGATTCTCCCAGTTTTCTCATCCTTTGAAGCTTCACAGAGCATCTTTCCATCATGCATGTGGCATTCGCAGGAGTATCCGAGTTTATCTGTTTTTCCCACGTATCTGAAGTGTATCTTGCAATACCCTTCCTTACACCCCAGCCCGTACTTAACCCAGCCTTCAATATCTGCCCCGCCTTCGCAGCTTCCTTCGCAGGCAACGAGCTCAAAGCTCTTTTCCTCATAAGACTCGATTTTAGCTGGAGGCTGGCGGCCTTTTTTGAATTTTCCTTTCTCAATTTTCTCAGCTTGAAGCACAAGGTCCTCGCCAGTGTTGTTAAGGATCTTCAACTGCAAACCTTCAAGAAGTTCCATAGTTTCGACTTCTGACATGTGTATTCCCCGATAAATGAAGAATCCAGATAAGAATTCCATATAGATATTGACTCTAATAAATAAAAAAGTATCTCAAAATATATGGAAGTGCATATGTAAAAATCCCAAAAGGGATAAACCCGGAAAAAAACAGAGATCGTGAAAGCAGCCTCAAAATTCGGCTTCTCGAAAAAGGTCATATCCTTACCGTATTCAGTCCGTACAGATACAGGGTTTCTGCTTGCAGGTAGGGCATATGCCAGGATACTTTTTAAGGAAGGCTTCCTCGAGGTTCACACCGTAAAGGTTGGCAAGTGCTCCTATCCAGGCGAAACAGTCTGCAAGTTCCTCTTCTATGTTTTCTGGCTCTTCCCTGCGAATGGCTTCGGCAAGTTCTCCAATTTCCTCAACCAGCCAGAGCATGGTAGCCTTACCTCCCCTCTTCCTGTCATTATGCTCATAAAGTTCGTACATCAGGCTCTGGAATTCGGAAATCTCCATTCTTCTTCCCACTCCCGTATTTCTTGATGGGTTTAAAGCCTTACAGGAATTTCCCGCTCTCGAAGATATTCTTTAACTTCCCTGATTGAGTATTCTCTGAAGTGGAAAATGCTTGCTGCAAGGGCGGCATCAGCTTTTCCGACTGAGAATCCCTCATAGATGTGCTGAGGGTTTCCGACTCCTCCTGAAGCTATAATCGGGACATCGAGCTCTTCTGAGAGCTTTTTCGTAATTGGCAGATCATAGCCGGCACAGGTTCCGTCCCGATCCATGCTTGTGAGCAGGATTTCTCCGGAACCCAGTTCTTCTGCCCTTCTTGCCCACTGTACGGCATCGATTCCCGTAGCCTCCCTGCCTCCATAAATTACTACTTCATACCAGGCAGGAGTTCCGTCTTCAAGTTCCAGAATGGTTTTGTCGGGATTATTCTTTATGTCGAGGTTTCGCCTGCAGTCAATTGCAGTAACAATGCACTGGGCTCCGAAGATATCCGAGGCTTCTTTGATGAAGTCAGGGTTCTTGACTGCAGAGGTGTTAACTGATACTTTATCTGCGCCTGCCCTGAGAATCTGGCGGATCGCGTCAATGGAACTTATCCCCCCTCCAATTGTAAGAGGAATGAAAACCTCATCTGCAGTTCTTTCAATTACATCGATCATGGTTTCCCTGCCGTGAGCAGAAGCTGTGATGTCCAGAAAAACAAGTTCGTCTGCGCCCTCTTCATTATAGCGCTTGGCGAGTTCCACAGGGTCTCCGGCCTCTTTCAGGTCCACGAACTCAACCCCCTTAACAACACAGCCACCTGCTCTGTCAAGGGTCACATCAAGGCATGGTATTATTCTTTTGGTGAGCATCTATGGGATAATAAATTTAACTGTTATTAAAAGCTTATTGAAATTAAGCCGATGGCAGTCCATCTATTGCAGTCCCTAAAAGAATATTTAGATTAATTTTTAAAAGGAAAGGAGCAGATCGCAGACCTTCTAGCGAAAACTCGAAAAACAACATTTCACAGGATGAAAGGATTGGAGCAGGTTAAGGTTAGCCAGAGTTCTCAGGTTTCGTAAAAATTCTGCACGCACGGCTTTAACCGAAAATATTTATTACACGGGCACCTTCAAGCCTTGACATCTCGACTTCGGAACCTTCAAGCACCTTTTTCCGAACTCTTATCGGAGCTTCAACACGCAGGGCAAGGGCAATACAGTCGCTTGGCCTTGCATCAAATTGCATGACATTATTGTCTTTTCTTATCAGAAGCCGGGCGTAATAGATTTTATCAACCTTTTCATCAATCAATACGCCCTCGATCTTTACTCCCAGCCTCTCGAAAATATTGACCATAAGGTCATGAGCCATGGGCCTGGGCGGAGAAACATTTTTTATCACATTTCCTATTGAGAGAGCTTCGAGATGACCTATGTATATGGGAAGCATATTCCCCTGCATATCTTCAAGAAGTACCACGGGAGTAGGGTCCGTAAAAACATCGACTATATAGACATCCTTGACTCGAATTTCCTTAAAATCCTCATAAGTGTCGATGTCCATAATCAATAGATGACTTTACACTTATTAATACCTTATTTAATTTTTTTAAATTTATTAAAAAAGACATTATAGCTCTTTTTCGTTTTTTTCGTACCAGAAGCTTTAGCATTCCAGGCTTTTTCGGAAGCCGTGTTTGCCAATCAAGGGTACGAAAGCAACTCCACCTTTTCTCTTTTTATGGATATTGCCTTTGCTGTCCTTTTTAACTTTATAAAGTTCTTGGTAGTCGCTCCCTACAGGGATAACCATTATACCTCCAGGCTTCAACTGTTCCAGCAAAGGCTCAGGAATATGGGGAGCTGCACATGTAACAGCTATTCTATCGTAAGGGGCACACTAAGAATAGCCCATTGACCCGTCTTCGAGTATTACTGTAACATTCTTATATCCTGTTCTTCTCAGGTTCTCCCTTGCAAAGTTTACAAGGGCTTCAATACGTTCAACCGTGTAAACATGCCCGCTTTTTCCTACGAGCTCCCCCATTACTGCAGCATTGTATCCTGAACCTGTCCCTACTTCCAGAACTTTATCCCCTTCCGAAAGTTCCAGGAGCTCACACATAATCGCAACCATATGCGGGGCGGATATTGTTTGCCCGTGGCCGATGTCAAGGGGTCTGTCCGTATAAGCTGCTTTCTGCTCATATTCCGGAACAAACTTATGCCTTGGGACGCGGAGCATAGCCTCGCGGATTTTATCTTCCAGCAGCAGGTAAGCCCCAAGATCGTTTACGAGGCGCCTGCGCATTGCTTCGAATTTTTCTTCCTCTTCTTTTTCTCTTTTATTCCTGTCTTTACCACGGCCCTCTTCGGAAATCACGCTGACCCGAACCTTCCCCTTTCTTTCTCGCAAAAATCCTTTTTACGTATTTTGCAAGCACAACGTCACCTTTTCTGGATTGGAATACCCCATCCCTTACCTTGATTTTCGTTATGAAAAGGCGCTTATTCCCCACTTTTTCTTCGGCTCCTACGATAAATTCATAATCGCCAGGCACGCGTTTTTCGATCACTTCGGTTTTCTCAGTCCCTGCCTGTGCGGAAAATTTTACAGTTACCTCATCAATAGCTCTGCCCCAGATTGTCTCGATATTTTCTGCCCTGGCAGTCTGAACTCGCTTCCCTCCTGCCTCAAGGGCAGTAATCAGGATAGGCACCACTACTCCCGTTTCCTCATCATCTACAACCAGCTCGTCATCCACCTGAAGGACAGTCTCGGAATCCAGTTCAGTTTTGTAGGTGTTTGAGATATCCATTTTGCTGACTATTACTCTCAAACGGACGGATTTGGGGGTTTTGATCTTTGCTGCATGCACCTGTCCGCATTCCAGACAGCGGACAAGCGGGCTCTGCCCCTCTTTCA
>CAYSZA010000108.1:0-9148 GCA_964435275.1 uncultured Methanosarcinales archaeon
TGCTTAAATCCATCCAGTTTTTAAATCCGTCCAGTTTAAACGTTTTTCAAAAATACTTTCTTAGAAATCCATCTTATTCTGAAATTAAGGTTTTTCTCTTTTTTACGAATTTGCAGTTCTCCTTCAACTGAACTTACTTTTCTTCAAAATTCATCATACTTTTTGCTTTCTCATCCGACAAACCGAATACTTCGTCGTAGAGGTTAACCTTGAAACTTCCGGGCCCGTTTGATTTCCAGGCTGCAAGTTCCCCTGCGATTCCGAAGTAACATAAAGCGTCTCGTGCTGCTTCGCAGTAATCCGGATTAACGGCAGCAAACGAACCTATTACCGATGCAGCCATGCATCCGGTTCCTACAATCGACCCCATCTGTTCATGCCCGTTCCTCACAACAAATATCCTCTCCCCATCACTTATGATGTCTTCTTTTCCTGTCATCACAACAATAGAGGAGCTCGATTTTGCAAATTCCTTTGCAAGCTTCACAGGGTCCGCATTGATTGAAGTTGCTTCAACCCCTTTTGTTTCGGCGTTTTCACCTGCCAGTTTTGCAATTTCTGAGTAGTTGCCTTTTATAATGTCGATACGGACAGAGCCAAGGAGTTTTGCAGCCATCTCGTCCCTGAATTTCGTAGCCCCGACTCCGACGGCATCAAGCACGACCGGAATTTTCTTTTTATTTGCAGCGGTAGCAGAGAGGATCATGGAATCAATGATTTCCGATGTCAGGGTTCCGATATTAAGCACAAGAGCCGAGGAAATCCCTGTCATCTCAGCACATTCCTCAGGGGCATGAGCCATTACAGGCAGTGCGCCAAAAACCCTTGTCATGTTTGCGCTGTCGTAAATCGTTACCCAGTTAGTTATATGATGTATAAGGGGTTTTGTTTCTCTTATTGTTTTTAACGGGTTATTCATTAAGATTCCTCAATAGGCGTTTTGAATTCTGCATTATTAAAATTAGGAGTGGTTAAAATTATGCGTAATATATATTGATTAGCTATTGATTAGCAAATGTTTATCTGGCATAATAGTTAGTACTCATAATTAAGCATTAAGGATCAGTATTAAACACTAAAACTCTTATTAAACTTACTCCTGATTCCTGACCCTTTCCACGCCTGTGTAAATATTCATTTTCTGACTCCTCACAAAGCCGATAATAGTAAGGCCGGCTTGCTCTCCCATGCTTATGGCAAGCGTGGTGGTTGCACCTCTGGATGCGATAACAGGAATGTTAGCCATAAGGCACTTCCTTACCATCTCAGAAGAGAGCCTTCCCGAACAGGTCACAATTGTCTTTGAGAAGTCCACGCCATGTTTCAGCCCATAACCTATTGCCCTGTCAAGGGCGTTATGCCTGCCTATATCTTCTATTATACAGATCTTTCCGTCCGGCCCGAAAAGCCCTACAATATGTATGCCGCCTGTCCTGGTATGGAGGTCTGAGACCATAGTTTCTTTCATTATACTCTTTATTGTTAGGACATCAGTGACCAGATCCGACTGGATTTTTGGGAGCCGGTCAGCGTCCATATATGAAGTGTCGCCTCCACACCCCGAAAGGACAGTTTTACCGGAAAGCATGATTGAAAAAGGGTCTTTTGTCAGGACACTGGCACTGAGTGCGCTGATATTTTTTATTTTTTCGTTTTTACTTCTACTTTCCTCAATATGCAACGATTCAATGTCATCGAGTTTTCGGATAATTCTTTCGGTATATAAAAATCCTGTTACAAACTCTTCAAGCATCGTCGGACTTACCATAGCGGTTAGAGCATGACGGCCATTGACAAAGACCGCAAGAGGCACTTCCATTACGACTTCGTGAGACGATGGGACCATTGACCCGTTATCATATTTTATACAGGGGACCGTGCTGTACATCTTTATACCATACTCCTTACACAATACGTGCGATTTCTTCAACGGTTTCAATAAGCATGTCGACCTCTTCCAGAGTATTATACAGGTAAAGGCTTGCCCTCACAGTACCGTTTTCAAGTCCTAAATGCCTCATTAGCGGAATACAACAGTGATCTCCCGAACGGACAAGAATTGCAGCTCTTTCATCAAGCAGATAAGCGATTTCATGAGGATGAATTTTACCTACGGTAAAAGAGACAACTCCTATCCTGTTTCTCACATTCTCAGGCCCGTAGACCGTAACATTCTCGATTCCGGCAAGCCCTTCAAGCAGGCGCTCAGTAAGTTTTTTTTCATGCCGGAATACAGCATCCATTCCCAGGCTTTCGAGATATTTCACAGCCTGCGCAAGCCCGATTGCGCCTGATATGTTCGGGGTGCCTCCCTCAAACCGATGATAGTCGCCAGTTAAAGTATACCCTTCAGTTGTGACATCCTCAACAGTGCCACCGCCGATTATGAGGGGAGAGATAAACGCTTCTCTCATCCACAGCACGCCAGTGCCGGTGGGCCCAAGCATCTTGTGGCCTGAAAAGCATAAGAAATCGCATCCCATGTGCCGGGCATCTACAGGAAAATGGGGAACGGACTGTGCCCCGTCAACAAGGAAATAAGCTCCCCGTGCTTTGCAGATATCGGCTATCTCCCGAACAGGCTGCACGGTACCAAGTACGTTTGAGGCATGGCTGACCGCGACCAGTTTTATTTCAGCAGTAATTGCATCTTCAAATGTTTCGATGTCAAAAATTCCGTTTTCGTCAGGCTGGAGCACAAGCACCTCAACACCTTTCTGGCGCAGTCGAAGCCAGGGAAGCAGGTTGGAGTGATGCTCTGCTCCTGTTGTTACTATTCGGTCTCCCGGATTCCAGTCAAGGCCGGCTGCGACCATATTGATAGCTTCGGTCGTGTTCCTTGTAAAGACTGTCGTGCCATCTTTCCCGCCAATGAAGTTGCTGACCCTATCATGTGCGTCCTGGTACTTCTGGGTTGCAACCCTTGTAAGCCTGTGCATCCCCCGTCCAACATTGGAGCGGTACTGCCGGTCATATTCATTCATTGCAGTTATTACAGGCTCAGGAACAAGGCTGGTAGCCGCACTATCCATATAATGAAGGTATTTGGGGATCTGAAAATCAGCCAGACAGTCTTCGAGATTCATAGAACTTCATCCATGCTGCCGCTTCTGTATCCTTTTAGGTCCAGGGAAATATAAGAAAAGCCGAAGCTTTCCAGTGCCTCCACAATTTTATGCCGGACGCCCACTGCCTTATCAAATTCCTCAGGTATCAGTTCTATCCGTGCAATTTTGCCATGCATCAGGACCCTGAGCTGGGAAAAGCCCAGATCCTGCATGAAATTTTCTGCCTTTTCTATCATTTGCAATTTCTCAGGTGTAATTTCCTCTCCATATGGGATCCGGGACGCAAGGCATGAAAAGAAGAAGGCTTATTCCAGATACAAAGCCCGCAGTCCTGAGCCATCTGCCTTATTTCCGGTTTCTGAATGCCCAGCGTAAGAAAGGGATGGTAGATTCCCTCTTCAATGCTTGCTTTAAGCCCAGGGAGGTATTCTTTGAGGTCCGAAGCATTAATACCGTCCGCAACATTTTGAATCCCCAGCTCTTCAGCCCGACTTCGCAGCATCCTGACAGATAGTTTTTTACAGATGTAACAGCGGTCAGGACTATTTTCCCTAAACTCTTTATTTTCCATTATAGGGAAAGGCATTATTTCACAGGATAAACCTAGAAGGTGTGCGTATTTCATTGCATCGCTTACACTTCTTCGCGGGACAATTGAAGCATCAAGCAATATACACCTGACCCTATCGGGAAGTGCCTTTTGCGCAAGTACTGCAAGCAATGTGCTGTCTATGCCCCCTGAATATGCAATAAGCAGGTGTTCCATTCCTGCAAGCTCTCGGATTAATTCATCACGTACGTGTTCTTTTTGCATGTATATATACCGCCCATTTGATATGATACCGACCGCTTGGTTTGGACAGTTTTGTTTTACCAGTTCCACAAACTTTAAATTTTGGGACAGCATTCACAATTGTGAATATTCTGGGAAGGGCACTTATTGGTAAAATACTTTTTGTTGCAGTAAATCCCACGCTTAAAGAATATACTTGACAATTCGGTACAGGCGATGTGAGATCATGAAAATTCGAGTAAAAACCTTTGCTCAGATAAAGGACATTCTCGGAGCGGACAGTTTTCTTGAATGTCAGGACGGCATCTCAATGAAGGAACTTCTTAACACACTTCGCGAGAGAGCCGGAAAATCCGAAGACCAGCTATTTTCCAGAGATGGAAACCTGTGCAGTAACTTAGTTTTGATAATGAACGGTGCACGAATTTATGAAGAAGAAATCGACTCTCTCAAACTCTCAGAAGGAGATGAAATTACACTTTTTTCTCCAGTTTCAGGAGGATGATCCTTAACGAAAGATATCGAAGAAAGAGTCAGTTTCCATAGAAATCTTAATTGCAAAAATTGAATTTCGAATTAACCCTAGTTTTTACAGATAAAACACTTAAGAGATGACCTTTATGATTGGCGCAAAAGTACTTCTTATGATGGGATGTCCTGAGATTCCGATTCAAACCAGTATTGCCCTTTATCTTTCCCATAGGCTGACGACGCTAGGATTTGATGTAACGGTTGCCGGGACAACTGCCGCAAGCAAGCTTTTGAAGGTATCTGATTTCGATGGTTATTATGTAAAAAAGCTGGTAGACCTCGATAAGACCCTGGAAGATATTATTGAGAAAAGAACGGATTTCGACATCTGCTTTGCCTTTATGCATAATGATGCCGGAATGACTTATGCAACAACAATGAGCTCCATTTCTCAGGCTAAGATGTATTCTATAGTCTTTGGCAGGAACGCCGAGGTCCTGGCCGAAACTATAGAGTTCGATTGTGAGAAAGTCGTGTCACCGGATGTTCACAACCCCGTTCGTCTCAAGAACAAGCTGGATAAAATGATTGAGGAGATCATCAAATGAGCTGCATCGAGCAAATGAAGTACAAAATTCACCTGGAAAAAACAACCTTTAAAGACTCCAGAGAATATATTGAGGAAAATTCGGACGAGGTTTACTATGTGCCTCCTGGATACAAAATCTTCACGGACTACTACGTAATAGGAATACCACCTATTGCTATGGGGGTTAAGGGCAATACTCTGATTTTTACCTATACAAAGCCCTGCCATGGAAGCTTTGTCCTGAGCATAGACAATGAGGACAGCATAAAGGAGATCAATCGGCTCAGGGAGACGGGGAAGGAAAAGGGGACGGCCTCATTAAACAAGGGAAAATCTTCCAAAAGCTCCAAGGTACCTGCAACTAGCTACCAGGATATGTGGAAAGAGTGAAATCTAACAAGCTGGAAGTATTAAAAGGATAACAGAAATAGCTCCAATATAGAGAAATAAGAGAATCTCAACATAGAAAAAAAGAGTAGAAGATTTCAAGCTAGATGTAATAAGGGTTGCAATCGAAGTGCCTATGATAATTGGACTTGTGAACGTAGCCTCTACTGGAGAAAGAGATACTTACAAAAAACTACAATCCAGCCTGAGAAACGTACATAAAAAAGCCCTTAAACTGTTTTGAAGTTAATCAATGCACCATACAAGGTATTGATGAGAGGATCTCAAATTAATTCTGAAAATCTCTAGTTTAAACTGAGATCCTCCGGAATGAAATGTTTTTAGGAATCAAAGAGAGGAAGCAGAGTTCTTCCCTTCTCCATGTACCGGATGCCAGCGAAGAAAGTGTTTCTGGATGCGGTCAAAGATGTTCATGATCCCTATAACAACCACTATCATAAGGATCATGCCTGCGATCACCCTATCATAATTTGCAAACTGGTGATAGTACTGGATGTACCAGCCAAGGCCGGATGTTGCTGCAATCATTTCAGCCACGGTCAGCGTAATAACCCAAATTTGACAGAATTTACTAATTGATAAATTATTGTCTTATATAAAACGTATTGCATCTACATAGAATTTCTCAGGGAAATAGTAAAAATTAGAGAGCACAATAAAGAAATTTCAATCTTGTGAAGAAGACCGAAGCATGGAGCCAATTTATTCATTATAGTATTTATGCTTCTGTCAAATTAGGGAAAGGAAACTGCCAGGAACCTATATTTCTGTTTCCTGATACTAATTTTTGAAAGAAATAGAGTTAAAACATTAATTAATCAAAAGGCAATAGAGATGCCCGGAGAAAAGAAAAAAATCTTTTTGAAAATTTTGGTAACTTTCTTTTTCCAAATTTGCTGATTAATAAATTCCCCACTCCCAGGCTTGACCATTTATTCGTTTATCAATTTACGGGTTTATTTGCTTGAGTATGGACCTGGCCTTGTATTTGTTGGTGTTACTTTTATGTAACTTCCTCTTGTTGATGTATTGCTACCTGCATCATTGGTTACTGTCAGCTTCACCGTATAGCTACCTTCTACCCGATACATGTGTGTCGGATTCTGTTCTGTTGAACTAGCTCCGTCTCCAAAAATCCATTTCCATGAAGTTGGTGAGCCTGTGCTTTTGTCAGTGAAGGCAACAGTTAGTGGGGCTTTTCCGGAGGTAGGCTTTGCAATGAATTTTGATACAGGAGGTACCGGTTGTGCGTTGGAAGGAACTATAAACTGTCCATAGGAATAAGGACTGCTTCCTACGCTCACCGTAGATGTAACAGCGTTTGTTGCAGTGTCAATTACAGAAACAGAATTGCTGCCCATGTTCGATACATATACACTTTTTCCATCTGGGGTAACTGCAACTCCTATGGGATAATTTCCTACAGGCACCGTGGATGTAACAGTTTTTGTGGCTGTGTTAATTACAGAAACATCGTTGCTGCCAGCATTAGTCACATATACATGCTTTCCATTTGGAGTATTTCCTACAGTCACCGTGGCAGTAACAGTTTTTGTTGCAGTGTCAATTACAGAAACATCGTTGCTGCCAGAGTTAGTCACATATACATATTTTCCATCTGGAGTAAACGCAGCCCCATGAGGAGAATAACCTGCTGATATAGTAGCAGTTACAGTGTTTGTGGTTGTGTCAATTACAGAAACAGTGGTACTGCCAGTATTGGTCACATATACATATTTTCCATCTGGGGTTACTGCAACTCCTGTTGGACTACTTCCTACAGTTACTGTTGCTATGACAGTGTTTGTGGCTGTGTTAATTACAGAGACATCATTGCTGCCAGGAGCAGTTACATATACATATTTTCCATCTGGAGTAACTGCAACTCCTGAAGGATAAATTCCTGCAATACTCACTGTGGCTACAACAGTATTTGTGGCTGTATCAATTACAGAGATATCATTGCTATACCCATTGGTTACATATACATATTTTCCATCTGGAGTAACTGCAACTCCTATGGGATAACTTCCTACACTTACTGTTGCTGCAACATTATTAGTTGAAGTGTCAATTACAGAAATAGTGTTGCTGCCATAATTAGTCACGTATACCTTTTTTCCATCAGAGCTGACTGCAACTCCTAATGGACTATATCCTACATTTACTGTTGCTGTAACAGTATTTGTAGCTGTGTCAATTACAGAAACAGTGTTATCATCAAAGTTCGTAGCATATGCAAAAGGCGCCGCGCCGGCAATACTCACCAGCATTAAAAACGCCAGCACCGTTATTCCTAAAACTCCAATAAGAGAGTAAACTCTTCGTGTTTCATCACGTTTCATTTCTTTCACCTCAAACCTCTCTAAATCAATTTTTTAATTTATAATAAAAAAGAATTGAAAATGTAAGATCTCTATTTCTATATAAAGACAGCGTTTCAAATAAAAAATTATTTTATTCTATTTATAGTGGTTATTTATATATTATTTTTAATCGGCTTATAGATCTCAAAATGATAAAGAAAAGCAAATGTGCAGGTTCAAACTCTCATTAATCAGAAAGTTATAGAAGCGTTTGGAGAAAAAAGAGATGGTGGAAATTCTGGTAAATTCTAGACTGGTTATAGCTTTCGCTAAGCAAGAAGAATATTTTCTTGGCTCCAGATTCTAACACTTATTTCAATACATTACCTGATCTAGCAAGTGCTGAGCCAACCATTATTGCATATACCAATACTACACCTAACAAAACTTTGAGCTTTGTGTCCATGTAAATTTCACCTCCTTTTATGTATCCTGATTTTTTGTTAACCTCCCAATGAATATTCTTTGTAAGTAAAGTTTAATAAGTTTTCTTAAATGTAGCGCATTTCAATATAAACAAATCATCAGTAGCAGGAGACACTAAAAAATAAGTTTATGTTTAAAAAATAGATTAATCAGAAAGCAACTGAAGCGCCTGGAAAAAAAGAAAGCCTTTTTGGAAATTTTGGTAAAAGTAAAGATAGATTTACTTCATCTTTCAGCCTGGGTTTTCGCTTTATAATAATTTTCGGCAGCCAGGGTCGGACCCCATTCAGGGCACCGGCTCTTTGAATCGTCATAACCATGACAATGAATATGGCAAGTTTCACCGGGTACGGTTGCGATGTCTACCCTTACAATGCACTTTCCATTTTCTGAAAAAATACATCTCGAATCCATATTCATTAAAAGGCGTTTAACATATAAAAAATTTATCTAATGATCTCGTTTTATTCTTCTAGTGGAAAACAATAACAAGAGCCATTATTTAAGTCCACTAGAAAACATTAATTAAACCCATGTAATAGAACTTGAGTTTTTTGCCCGTGTTCGGAATAACTTTGAGATATCAAAGTTTTCCATGTCTGCCTTCTCAGATAGTTTCGATATAGCCCGCACAAAAGAGCCCGTTTATCAATAGACAATAGAAGCGCCTGGAGAAAAGAAAACCATTGTATAAGTTTTAATTATCTCCGTAAGGCCTGTTATCAGAATCTAATTCTTTATTCTGAAATCTTTAATATATATAGACGCTCTATTCTAAATATGTTAATATGACACATTGAGCCGCCATGAGTCATGAGTAGGGTGTCGTGTCAGCCGATTGGTTAAAGGAATAGGGCCTTAAACCAATCGGTATACCACTTTTCTCAGGGTTACTTTTGCTTATGTGATGTTAATTTTCATTTTATGAATACATAAAGGTCTGAGAGCATCTATTAGAAAGCCATAGAAGCTCCTGGAGAAAAGAAAAAGCCGTTTTGGAAATTTGGTAACTTTATTTTTCCAACTT
>CAYSZA010000109.1:0-4638 GCA_964435275.1 uncultured Methanosarcinales archaeon
AATTTTACTCTGAAGCGGGTTTTCGATTGCAATCTTCAATTCTTGGTATTATCTTCTGAAATATTTGAAAGTCCCACAAGTATTTTATGTAAGGACATTCAATGAAATTATGCACTTTTTAAAGAATATGCCTTCCCGCAATCTGTCTGAAATTAAAATTTTGTTTAACCAAAAGGCTTGCACTGCTAATCTTGCAGGGTTTGTAGGCCCTGAATACGTCAATTAATTTAATTCCTGACTGAAGAAAAGGAGCCAGAGATATGAGTAAAAGTACAGCATTGAAGGCAGTATCCCAGTTTTTAAGTTTACTGCTTTGCCTGGTATTGACACAGGCTGCAGTTGCTCAGCCCGAAGAGCTTGGCGGAAGTATAATTTATGAAAGTGGAACTTACGAAAATTCAACAATTACCGGACCGCAAATAGGTCACGGAAACTACACAGTACACTCTATAAACCCAACCTACTATTACATGTTTTTGATGCCGGGAGACAGTGAAACTTTTAATGTCAGTTTCAGAAATGAAGGTAATGAAACACTCGACATATCCCCGAAAATTGTGGCTTCACCTTATACCTATTATAATGTGAACGAAAGCTGGATTACGATCTTTCCGGCAAATGCAAAGGTAATCTCTGGTATAGAACAGGACTTTGCTATTGAAGTGAGTGTTCCCGAGGATGCGGAAAGTGGAGATTACCAGGCTCAGATAGCCTTTACAGATGACATTTATAATGACGAATATACTGATCCTGTATATATACAGGAATATCCTGAAGAATATGCTGACCCTCAGTATGTTAATGTGATGCACCTTACGGTCTCAGTACCTGTCCGTCCGAAGCTTAAACTTCAAACAGGTTATATCTCTGATACCCTTGAGCCTGGAAAAGAATATGTCTATATGATCAAAATCAAAAACGTTGCAGGCAAAGATGTCACTATCGATCCTGAAGTAGTAAACTATGGCATGTATGACTATTCATTTGACGAACCTGCTTTTAGTAACGATATAATACAGCTCTCTGCACCTTCAATCATAAAAGCCGATGAACTCGCCAATATGACCATCCGGATCCCTGTTCCGGAAAATGCTACCGGAAGTTACAACGCTTTCATCGAGATGAACCCTGACGGGAAAAAGAGTGACGTCTCAGTTCAGCAGATAAGTCTTAGCTTTATGGTTAATAAACAGCCTTCAGTTCCTTACGCGAAAACATTTAACACGACCACTGCTGACCCGATAACGATCGAAGTCTCGACTGGAAATTACGACCCGGACACATCAGTGCGTGTTTCTCCTAAAAAGGAAGAGCCATATTTTGAGGTTGGCCTGAAGTGTGGTTCGAGTCCTGTTAATCTGACCCTTGTGAAGGACACTGAACGTGGTACAGTATACGCTGACGGATACAACTTCCCAATCTGGGCAATGGAAGAAGGTTCAGGTTATGAGAGTAACAGTAGACAATATGTTGAAACCTATAGAGTACCCGGAGCTATCGCAGCCTGGGAGCTTACAATTCTCCCGAAAAATGCATACAGTTTCGACTATTCTATAACTGTCGGGAATTCTGAATAAAAACCGAAATAAATGTTCAGAAGGAAAAGTTAGGAGTACTTAACAGAATTGCTCTTCAATTATTCTAGAGTTCTGTTTTTACTTCCAAAATTTTCCAATTTTTCTCGTCTCTTCCTTTTGCGGTTTTATTTTATGAATAGCAGCCTGGAAAATGCGATTTCTCATAAAACATATGAGGTATGAGGTTATATACTTACATAGAAAGAAATCAGAAATCCAGTCCGACGGAAGAAAATTAGAATATATTATCGGGGTGGATAAATTGCAGCTTATACAGGATCAACCCTGCAACACTTAGAGTTATAGCATAATGTAAGGAATATAGTTGAAGGGGGGTTTAGCTTGAAGTTCGAACGCATTAAATCGGAAGGTCTGGCTCATCTTTCTTACTTTATAGGCTCTGATGATGAAGCCATAGTTATCGACCCTCGAAGGGATTGTCAGGTCTACGTCGATCTTGCCAGAAGAGAGGGCATGAATATAAAATATATTTTCGAAACCCACAGAAATGAGGACTACGTAATTGGTTCCCTGGAACTGAAGAGGCTTACCGATGCAGAAATATATCACGGCAAGGGTGTGGATTTCAAGTATGGGAACTTTCTAAGTGAGGGGCAGGAGTTCGATCTTGGCTCAATGAGACTGACGGCTTTACATACTCCAGGTCATACGGATGAAAGTATGTCCTATACGCTGACAGATCTTGATACCGGAAAAGAACCGGTAATGGTTTTTACAGGAGATGCCCTGTTCATAGGCGATGTGGGAAGAACAGATCTCTATGGCCCTGAGGAAGCTCCAAGGCTGGCAGCAAACCTCTATGATAGTATTTTCAACAAAATTCTTCCCCTGGGAGACGGTGTAATATTATGTCCTGCACACGGTGCAGGATCGGTTTGTGGGGGAGCTATCGCCAAAAGGGACTACAGTACTCTTGGACTTGAACGTATCCAGAATCCTGCTCTGCAAAAAATCGGGAAAGCTGAATTTATAAAGTTTAAGCTTGAAGAACAGCTTGAATTCCCTCCTTATTTCAAGAAAATGGAGCAGTATAACCTGCAGGGTCCTCCTGTACTGCAGGATTTGCCAGTTCCGAAGCTGCTTTCGCCCCAGGAGTTCAGGGCAGAGATGGAAAAAGGAGCAGTTGTGGTGGATACCCGCATGCCCCATTCTTTCGGGGGAGCGCATATAAGAGACGCCTACAGCATCTGGCTTGGAGGGATTCCTTCCTTCGCGGGCTGGTTGCTCCCTTACGACAGACCCATACTTCTGGTGCTGGAAGAAAAAGAGCAACTCGAAACCGCTGTAAGGTATCTGGTCCGCCTGGGTTATGACAATATAGCTGGTTTTTTGAATGGAGGAATTATAGCCTGGTACATGAAATCCTTGCCAGTAGGCAAATCTGATTTTATATCTGTCCATGACCTGAAGAATAAACTGGAGGAAAATGAAGAGATGATACTTCTGGACGTGAGGAAGAAAAATGAATGGGATAAAGGGCATATTGAAGGAGCCAGGCATATATATGTTGGTGAGCTTGAGAAAAGTCTGGATCATGTCCCGAAGGAAACTCAGGTAATTGTTTACTGTGATAGTTCTCGACGTTCCAGTATAGCAGTTTCAGTTTTGAAAAAACACGGCTATGAGAAGGTATATAATGTGCTCGGGAGCATGACTGCGTGGAAAAGTGCCGGATATAATATAGTAAAATAACCCTATTTTTGCTTTAAGTTGTACACTAAAAAAGGAGTTTAGAAATCTTTATATTCTCTTTCTTTTTTTAACATACCATGGTTTTGCACACTCCTCGCATTCTTCTTCCAAAGGACAATTGGGAAAGGTGGGCAGTAATTGCCTGTGATCAGCATACTCAGGATCTGGAATACTGGAAAAGAGTTGAAGAATTTGTTGGAAACACTCCCTCTACTTTTAATCTTATTTATCCGGAAATATATCTTCCTCTAGATGAAAACAGAATAAATAAGATTCATAGAACTATAAGTGAGTACAAAAAAATTCTTATTGATCACGGCCCATGCTTTATTCTTGTAAGGCGTTCGGCTTCGGGTAAGGAGAGAACCGGGCTTGTAGTTGCAATCGACCTGGAAGCATACCAGTTCAACGGGTCCGACTCGTTTATCAAGCCAACTGAAGACACTATCAAAGAAAGGCTTCCTGCAAGGGTGAGGATAAGGGAAAACGCAGAACTGGAACTTTCACACACTCTGGTGTTGTATAATGATCCTGACTTCTCTGTTATTCCTGCAAACCCGGATGATCTCGTTTGTGAGAACAATAAGGTTTATGATTTTGATCTCATGGAAAATGGCGGACGTATCAGGGGCTTCAGGATCAGGGATGAGAAGATAATTAAAGAAATCTCGGATAAAATTCTGAATCTGGAGACCCTTCTTGTTGGCGATGGAAATCACAGCCTTGCTGCTGCAAAGACCTTCTGGGAAAAAATTAAAGGGACCGTAAATGCCGATCATCCTGCAAGATATGCAATGGTAGAACTTGTAAATATTCATGATCCGGGGCTTTCCTTTGAGCCAATTCACAGGGTTGTAAGCGGGATAGAACCCGGAAAGTTGCTCAAAAAGTTCAATGCCAGGATTGAAGAAGTTAGTGTCTGTCCTTCAAACTCAGATTTTCCCGCTACGGGACACTCAATCGGGTTTATTTCGGAAGATAGCTGCGGTATGCTTGTTTTTGATAATCCTGTCCACGACCTTGAAGTCGAAACCCTTGACGAAGTCATTGACAATTATTCAGTCGAATACGAGCATGATCCTGAAGTCGTGGAAAAGCTTGGAAAAGCACAGGGTAATATCGGTTTTTTCCTTCCACCTTTAAAAAAGAGCGAGTTCTTTTCTCTTATAAAAAAGAAGGGTGTTCTTCCGAGGAAGTCCTTCTCCCTTGGAAAGGAAAACGAGAAGAGATATTATATTGAGGCAAGAAAGATTGTTCCATGAGGCTTCCTGTCCGCAGTCTCTTTTAATTTTCTTTACTTCTCCTCTTCTTTTTCTTTCTCTCTCCTTTCTCTTTTTTCTCTTCGTTT
>CAYSZA010000109.1:4738-9117 GCA_964435275.1 uncultured Methanosarcinales archaeon
CTCTTCTTTTTCTTTCTCTCTCCTTTCTCTTTTTTCTCTTCGTTTATTTCTCTTATCTGTTTTTCTGTACTTCATTTCTTATTCTTTTTATTTTATCTGTCCTCCTCCTTTTATCGGTCTCTTCTTCCCTTTTCCTTATTTGTTTTCCTCTACTCAATGTAAAATCCGACATTTCAATTTTTGAGAAAATAGTCTCTTTTCATGAATTTCAGGCTTGCACATCTCTCTTATTGCCTCTGCTTAATTTCTTCCTGTTGTTATATTACAGAATTTGCTGCGCTTTAATTGCGATAAGCAGGAAGGACGTGGAATACTTATCTGTAATCTTAAAAGGGACACTTTCAATTAAAAAAGCCGCGTGTTTATGAGAAGGCGACTTACTTTGACAGTCAAATTATAAATACCTTCAATCTAATAATGGATTTATTGATTAAATAATCAACGGGGGAGTTAAATATGGCGGATTTGATATATCTTGCTGTGGTCTTTCTGGTATTAGCATTGATTGCGTATATACTGGGCGCACAGGGGGTTGCCGGTTTTTCAATGGAGATTGCAAAGTGGCTCGTTATAATCTTTATCATACTTGCAATCATCTCATTCCTGTTATGACGGCAGCTTTTACGAAATGACGCTGGTTCAAGATATGTTATGTAAATCGAGGTGATTAGACAAATAATATATAGGAGCCAGTCTACCATTTTCGTATATTTTTGCCTGACGATTATTCCTCGGGCAAATTGAAAATTTATTTGCTACTTTCTTTTCAATTCTAAGAATAAGTAAAGACTTTTATAAGTTAAGCACCGACTGGAAGTTCTGATAAGAGTTCCAACTTAAAGTGCAGTTCATTAAAGAATAAAGTATATACGCTCAGCAACCTGCAAAACGGCCTTTTTTGAGTTAATTTAACCGGATAGAACCTTACAATGGCTGAATAGCCAATTTAATATCGGCTTTGTATATTTATACACCTAACTAAATATAATTTGTACCAATATACTTATATTACTTTATATGAATTCCCGGTTAACTAATCGAAGTATCGCCCATACTTTGAATGTACTGGGGAATCAAATTGAACAGATTAATCGTTTTATTGGCAGCATTTCTTTTCTTAACATTAAGCTCGGGTATTGGAAATGCGGCTGAGATTTACGTCCAGCCGGGAGATTCAATACAAACCGCAGTGGATAGTGCAGTCTCAGGTGATGTAATTATTTTAAAACCCGGAACCTACACCGAGAACATCAAAATAAGTAAGGATAATCTGGTAATAAGTTCAGAGTCCGGGAATCCTGAAGATACGATAATTACAGCCAGTAATTCAGGCGATCACGTAATCAGCTTAGAGGCTGACAGCGTGAAAATTAGCGGGCTTGGGATTACGGGAACAAAGGATATCTATGCAGGAATCTATCTGTCTGAATGTAATAACTGCATAATTGAAAACAACAAACTCCTGAACAACGGTTACGGAATTTATGTTTCTAATTCGAAAGGTAATACGCTCTCAAATAACAGGGTTATAAATAACGGAGAATACGGGATTCTATTCTCAACCGCCAGCAATAACACTCTCTCCGGAAATACGGCTTCGGATAATAAAGGGCGTGGTATCCACATTGGCACTTCCAACGGCAATACACTCTCAGGCAACACTATGTCCTCTAATGGGGTTTACGGTCTTTTTGTCTGCCCCAAGAGCGACAATAACTTTGTCTTTAACAACTATTTCAACAATACTGTCAATGCACAGATAGGAAACGGAAACGGAAATGCCTACAACACCACAAAGACTGAAGGCGTAAACGTTATCGGGGGCTCCTATCTTGGAGGCAATTTCTGGGCAGAGCCTGATGGCTCAGGTTTCTCGGAAACTGCAGTCGATGCGGACGGCGATGGAATTGCGGATTCCGCGTACAGGCTCTCGAAGAGTATCTATTCTGACCAGCTGCCTCTTGTCTCGGCAACCGTGCTGCAGCAGCCCATACTTCCGGTAGCAAATTTCAAAATGAACGTTGACAATGGCCCTGCTCCTCTATCGGTCCAGTTTACCGACCTGTCCGAAAATGCAGTTTCATGGAATTGGGACTTTGAAAGTGACGGAATTATAGACTCTACCGATGCAAATCCGGTTTACGTATTTACAACACCCGGAACCTGTAATGTAACTCTCAGTGTTACCAATGAAAATGGAGTAGCTTCAAAAACTGCCGCAATAACTGTTACACAGCCTGTGGAAAGTAACCCCGCAGACAATGTAACCGGAAATAACGAAACTAATGAAGGCGGAACCGATACGAGCGGAGGCAGCAACAGCGGAGCCGGGGAAAACATAGTAGGGGATGCCAAAGGGAATCTTCCTGAAAACAGTGGGACTGACTACAGTCAAACTGAAGACAATGAAGACGGAGATAGCGGAAGCAGCCACAGCAGCAGCGGAGGAAGCAGCGGAGGCGGAGGTGCAGGCGGATCTCCCGAACCTGCAAGAAACGTGGAGACCAAAGAGATCTCACAGACCTTCATTACAAATGACAAAGAAGTAAGGTTTGAGCTCAAAAACAATGCAACCTGTGTTGTTTATATAACTTTTGATGCAAAGAAAACAGTGGGTAAGACGACCGCAATAGTTGAGATGTTAAAAGAAAAATCCTCACTTGTCTCGGAGCCCCCTTCGGATGAGGTCTACAGGTACTTCAATATCTGGGTTGGAAATGGGGGATATGCAACCTCAAAGAATATCGAAAACCCGGTTGTATGCTTCAAGGTTAATAAGACCTGGATAGAGGACAGAAATATCAACAAAACTTCCATTACCCTGAACAGGTACAATGACAGTAAATGGGAGCAACTGCCAGTAACACTGTCGAAGGAAGACAACAGTTTCCTGTATTTCACAGCACAGACTCCGGAATTCTCATTCTTTGCAATAACCGGAAGGAGTGAGCCTGAAGAAACCTCAGTTACGGAGGAGCCTGACTCTCAGCCTGATTCACAATTTGGATCAAAACTTGCAGACCTTAAACGGGAAAACACTGGTGCAATAAACAACTCAAATGTTGAACTAGCACTTGAGAAAAAGGCAAGCGCTCCCGGGTTTGAAACTTTTTATGGAGTTGCCTCCCTGCTTGCCCTGTTCCTTTATAGAAGAGTAAAACCTGGAAATTAAATCCGGGCTGTCACGGAGTTAGTAAAAGAAAACTTGGTGTTGAATCTCCTTTGAAACAAACAGGAATTTAAGAAAATAATAACTAAGAAGCCTTTAAAAAATCCGACTCAATTAAATCAAATAAAAAATAGTAAAATGAGGGTTTAAACCTTCATTTCTTTTTTTGCGTACTTTAGGCAGGTAGTTGAAGAAAACTGTACATTTCAGTACATTTCATCGATGAAAAGGTTTGTTTCCGATTACTGATGGACAAGTATTTATGTGAGATACAAATTATGAGCCCATCCCAAACCCAGGTTTATTTCTCACATCAATAAGAATCTTAGAACAAATTTCGCAACCGGATACTCGATTGGTTATTGGGAATTCAAAATTAGAGTACTCAATTTTGAGTTTTGGTATCAGCTCTATAATAATCCCTGTGGGGCGTAAAGTAAGGAATCTTCAGAAAAAAGAAAATTCTTTGAATAGTTAACAGTGGTGTTTTGAAAGTCCTGTTTCGATTTACCCTGATCCCCGAATATGACTTCTTTTTTTCCTGCACATGAATAATATCAATAAAAATTCCTTTGCATCAGGACTTTCCCTGACTGAATAAAAGAAATTAGGATTATCCGGAATGGGTAAGCCGGATTTTCGGGGAATATCAAGCCTCTTTGAAGGCTTATTTTCTGAATCCGGGGCTTTTTACCGCCTTGAACTGGATGAAAATTTAAAGCTTTTAATAGTTGTGAGCTGGCATCCAGCCAGACGTCTGACAGGAGACATATCAAATCAGTTTTCCCTCAGGCAGCTATCTTACCTCATAATGATAAGTCCAGAGCTATCCCGAAAAGCTTTTATATCTAGTCGAGGAGGTACTTCACAGAAAACTTGGAGAATGCCTAAAAGAAATTTAATATGTCCAGTTCTCTTAAGTTTCAGAAAAACCTGCATAACGCAGAATTTGCTTTGCCACACCACTGAGATGGCTAAATTGATTACGAACGCTTTCAGGAGTAAAAAGAAAAGGCCCGACAAGTTTCGTAAGCAGATCCATGTGTGCAAAAACAGATTCGCAGCTTCGAAAAACAGACAGTAAGTCTGCGGATCTCGGAAGCAAATCATAATTATACGCAGGGTGGGTAAAACCCAGACCCGCCTTCCTAATCCAAAACTGAATCTTACCCAGGATTCACCCTACGATTCACATAGGTCTTACCCGCAA
>CAYSZA010000110.1:0-1561 GCA_964435275.1 uncultured Methanosarcinales archaeon
TTTTTGAACTGCAAAGACTTGTTTTGCGGACATGCTTTAAATAAAGTTAAATTATTTAAAGTTTATTCTTTAGCTCATGGAAATTACATTTCTTGGCACTGGAGTTGCGATCCCTCAGAGGGGTCGGGTACAGTCCGGAGTGCTTGTGAGACTTGAAGAAAAGCCGTTACTTATCGATTGCGGAAGCGGGGTATTGAGCAGGTTTCCCGAGGCCGGAGTCTCACACACTGAAGTAGACACCGTATTGCTCTCGCACCTTCACCTTGACCACGTGGCTGACCTACACCCTCTCATCAAGGCAAACTGGCTTCGCGGAAATATTGGCATGAAAATTTACGGGCCGGAGGGAACCGAAGAATGGTTTTCAAAAGTGCTTGACGCTTACGAATATCTTCTGGAAGAAGTGAACGTAGACGTTATTGAGCTCTTCCCCGGGAAAGAGTTTACTCCTGATGGCTTCAACTGTGAGATAAGCTGCACGGCAGCCTCGCATAGTGTTCCGACTCTTGCTTATCGCGTGACTGGAGAGGATGGGGAATTCGTTTATTCAGGGGACACTGAGCCTTCCAGGGAAATAATAGAGCTCGCAGCCGAGGCCGATCTCCTGATTCACGAATGCTCGTTTCCATCAGGTATGAGAGTCACAAACCATACCACTCCCAGCACACTTGCAGACCTCATGGAGGAATACAATCAGGAAATCGGAAGCATCTGCCTTACACATTTCTATCCGGAAATGCGAGGGCATGAAAGAGAAGCAGTGAATCGACTGAAAGGGTATTTTGAAGGGGAAGTAATTCTTGCTGAAGACCTGATGAAACTTGAATTATGACCTGAATTATGGCGAGACAGTGAGTAAAACGTGAAGAGCAGAAGTAAATGTACGAGGCACAAACTGAAACTCCAGCTGTGAAGCAAGCCTGCACTGTTAAAATGCGAGACAATCCAAAGAATATCTTCAATTCTTCGGTAATCCTCAGACTTTACTCCTAATTCTCGTTGAAAATAGGGCTTGAACTCAGAATTACTTATGCTTAACTCCATGTTAACCTCTGTTTATGCTTTAATTCTATGTTCACATCTAATCCGTTCGACTGCGTTCTGTCAGGCGAGTATACAGCCTTTATCATTAAATAGCAGAAAAACAAAATCACTTTCATAAGAAAAGGCTCTGAAATTCCATCTTACACGTTTATTACTATTGAAACCCAGTTGGCATACCTTTACAACCTCTGAAACACAAGCTGTATATCTTTATCGTTGGTGATTATCATGGCAAGACTACTCTCAGAAACGGATATAGGCATTCTGAAAACCGTTGCCCCGGAGTGTGAGGGGTATCTTTGTTCAGGCTCGGGAATGGCTTATCGTTCAATACTTCCTCCCCTGGCAAATCACTATGCAAAAGATGCTCAGGATTTCCTGAGGAGGATAAAGCTGCTATCCAGATATGACCTTGAATACCTTGTCAGACTCATTTTATCGGGAGAAGAAAGCCTCGGCTGTGTGCCGTTTGAATACATCGAGCTTTTCATCGAAAATGTCTCTGAAAGGCTGGGAG
>CAYSZA010000110.1:1661-8988 GCA_964435275.1 uncultured Methanosarcinales archaeon
GTGCCGTTTGAATACATCGAGCTTTTCATCGAAAATGTCTCTGAAAGGCTGGGAGGGGAACTGGCAGCTCAGGTCAGAAATTCCTATAATAATTCAGAATGCCCGGATTAAACTATTTAATTGAATACTCAAAAAGCCTTGAGAGAACACGAAAAATAAACAGGTGAGAGAAGTTAAAGAGAAAAGCGAGGGAGATTTTACATAGAGCTTATAATAAAATAATGGACCATAATGGCTAAAACCGCACTATAACAGTAGTATAAAGCAACATTACAAAGCCCTATTATAAGGCAGTAGTATAAAGCAGTATAAAGTAATCTTATAAAAAACAAATAGTAGCATAAAAACGCTATAAAACTGAGAATTATAAGCCTGTCACACTCTGTTACAGATTTGTAAGCTAGTTAATTGATCCTTGTAAAGTTTGCCAGGTTTGCAATATGTGAACTCCCCTGAGTCTCTAGCTCAGGGGTTTTACGCTTCTTTTCTATAAACGTAAGAACCTGCTCATGCCCTCCCATATTTATCTTCAAGCCTTTCAATATCATCTTCCCCAAGGTAGTCTCCGCGTGAGATCTCAATGAAAATAAGGTTTTGACCACCGATGTTCTCAATTCGATGCAATTCGTGTACCGGAAGATCGACCGAATCTCCGGGAAGAACCCTTATTCTACTCCCGTTTTTAGTTACAAGCCCCTCTCCACTGACTATGTACCAGTGCTCGCTCCTATGAGCATGTCTCTGGAGCGAAATCTCACCCTTGGGGAGAATGGTAAGGCTTTTGACTTTATAATCGGGCTTCTGCATAAGCACTTCATAAAAGCCCCAGGGTCTTTTCTCCTCACGTTTGCATTTTTTGAGGATAGTTTCATACACCTTAATGTAATCATCTACCATCCTGTCAACTGAAAAACGCTTCTCAACACTTTCCCTGCAGCTTTTTCGAGATATGGAACCTAGCTTTCGTACAGCCTCTGCAGCTTCGTCAGCGCTGTTGACCAGAAACCCGGTTTCTCCGTCCCGGATAAGTTCAGGCATCGAACCCCTGTTTATTGCAATTACCGGTGTACCGCTGGCCATAGCTTCAACTATGCCAATTCCAAAGGCCTCATCATAATTGATCATGTGCAGCAAAGCGTATGCATTCGACAGGAGTTCCTTCTTAAACTCAGGGTCAACATGCCCTTCATAAATGATCTGTTCGTTGTCTATATAGGGCTGAACTTCTTTTTCAAAATAAGCCTGATCCGCAATGAAACCAGCTATTCTGAGTCTTTTGCCGGCCTTTTTTGCGACTTCTATTGCCTCCTTTACGCCCTTATCTTTATGCAGGCGTGATAGAAAGAGAAGATAATCCTGCGGGTTCTCGTTGAAATGAAAACTTTCTATGTCGATTCCATGCCGAACCGTTGCTATATAGTCCAGATCGCGGCATCGGTAGGCATCACTTATGGATACATAAAATGTTCTATTATTATACTTTTTATAGACAGGCAGGATTTTTCGGGAAGAAATGCCATGAATTGTTGTTACTACAGGCGTATCGACAAGTGCGCTGTAGGTTAGAGGAAGATAATCGAAATGGTTATGGATTATATCGAATTCATTTGCTCTCTCGAAAACTTCCGAGATATGCAGGCCTTCATACACCTTTATGATCATATCTTTATCTTCTTCATAAGGTCTTGGGCATACAGCATGAAGTTTCGCTGCCGTGTGAGAGTCCGCTGTCGCAAATAATGTGACGTCAATACCTCGTTTTACCAGGCCTTCAGTTAATAAAGATACTATGGATTCCCAAGGCCCATACTTTTTTGGTGGCGTGCTCCAGGCAATTGGAGACAACATCGCAATTCTTATATTAATACCCCCAAAACTACTCACATCCCCACTTAATTTTAATCTTTATCTTTTGACTTTTAACTTAATTCCATTAATTTAAAACAGCTTCTTTTCATACAAATGCAATTTTATTTTAATTTACATCAATTTATTTCAATTTGAAGTAACCTTTTTTTGGATCAGTAGAGCTCTCTATATCTTCTTCAAACCACCTACAATATTCATCAGGGCACTGTTTCTCAGGGCACTCGTGAATATACCTCAGAACATCGCGGACTTTTGCGGTGGCAAGAGATACGGAGGTATCTGCACTCCCATAATAAATGCGGATTTCATCTCCCACCAGGACCCAGCCACAGGGGAAAACAACATCATTGACATCTCCGCTGCGTTCATACATCTCACGCGGTCCGAAAACCCAGCCTTCCGACCTGTGAAGTACTTTCCTGGGATCATCAGGATCAAGGAGGGCAAGTCCAAGCCGATAACTTGCCTTAGCTGTTGTCTGGCGTACTCCATGGTACATAATTAGCCATCCGTCGGATACACGGATTGGCTGTGGAGATAAGCCTATCTTGTTCGCATCCCACCATCCACCTTCCCTTGCATATAGAAGAACTTCATGTTCTCCCCAGTATTTCATGTCCGGGGAAAATGAGATCCAGATATTTGCCTTTGCGCCGCTAATTAAAGATACAGGCCTGTGTAACATCGCCCATCTACCTTTAAACCTTACAGGAAAAACAGCAGCATCCTTGTTCTCGGGAGGCAGGGTGGCTCCTACTCGATCAAAATTACGGAAGTCCTCTGTAAAGGCAAGTGACGTTAATGGACCGGAGTCCGAAAAAGCCGTATATGCTACAGCCCACTTTTCCATCTCATCTATATAAGTTATGCGTGGATCTTCGATACCGTATATCTCTTCAGGGTAATTTACAGGATCTGGAGCAAAGGTTGGTTCAGTATCGATTTCCCACCCATCAACCCCGTTCTTACTCCTAGCTATTGTAAAGTGAGAGAAACCCCTGTGATCTTCAACACGCACCAGTAGCAGGGTTGCACCATTAACTATGGCAGCCGCAGGGTTAAATACTGAGTGGGCCCGATAGGGCCAATCGTCAACAGTTAATATGGGATTCCTATTGCATCTTACAAATAGTTCCCCATGGTCTTTCCAGATCATATTATCCTCTCACTCAGCCTGATCTGCTGACAAAAGGCTCTTTCTTTTCTGCAGAGTTCCGTCATCCACTTCATCGCTTACTCTGGATTGGAGCACTGTGCTGAAAGTTTTATTCATGTATTTATTTAAAGAACTCAAAGCCATAAGGAAACAAACTACGGATTCCGCACCCTGGTTACAGTTCATGCCATCGCGATTGAGCCCATCACAGACTGCGCCTGTGGAATAGTCGTACATAACGGTTCGCAAACGATTTCTTCCAAGGAAATACTCAAAAGAATATCTTGCGAGTTCCAGATATTTCCTCTCACGCACAATCTCATAAGCTGAAACATAAGCCTGAGTCAGGTAACCTGCCTCGATAGGCTGCTGGTCGAAAATAGGCTTCTCCCCATTATATGAGTACCAGCGCTGGTTTCCAACCATGTCAAAAAAGTCTCCTTTCCACTGGATTTCAGTAAGAAAGTCCAGAGTAGCAAGCCCTACCTTCCGGTAAGTCCGGTCTTTAGTGTAATTGTACGCCAGTAAAAGGGATTCACTCAATTTTGCATTGCTATAGGTTACTGTAGGTTCGAACCAGTTCCAGTCTGCTTTATGGTTAGCCTCATACAGGTCGACCAGAGAATTCGCGTAGCTGGTAAATATTGACTCAAAAGTGTCTTTACTTACAAGGGAGTCTATGGACCTGACGGCATCCCTGCGCGAATTGAATACCGATTCAAATTCATCGGTATCCACACCTATCCTGAGCATTTCATACAAACCGCACATGGTATAGGCTTTTGCCCTGGGATAGTTCAGACTTTCCATTTCCGGCCTGGCTCTGCTTATAAGGGTGTGGGCAAAGGTGCGCATGTTTTTCGACAGGTAAGGACAGCTTACCACATGTCCAAGTCCGTAAACGGCACGTCCTAGAGTGTCTTCGCTGCCTTTTTCGTCTAAAAATTCCCTTTTGTAACTCATGAAGTTATGGAAATGGCCTGTATCGGTCTGGGCATGTTCAAGAAAGCTCATGTATGTAGTCATTAGCTTCCAGAGCTCTTCAGCTTTCTTCTGGCTATCAATCAGCTGTGTCAGTGCTACAAGCGCCCGACCTACGTCATCCGTGCTGTACCCATGATGGCGAGCCGGCACACCAAGGTTGGAGTGCTGAATAATGCCTACATCATCGGTCAATAGCTTAAGGTAATCTAGCTTTACTTCAGGTAACTGGTTTGGAAGGAAATTAAACTTATTCGAAGTGCTGGAGCAGGCGCTGTAGCTCTTTAGGGCCCTTATGAAAACCGTGTTATACTGTTTACCTACATTTTTCCATGTCATTTTTCTACCAAAATCGTATGCCTTTTTGCGTATCTCATCACACTTTTCGGGGTTCTCAATCAAGTACAAAAGGGATCTTTTAAAGCCTTCCATATCTCCGAAATCTACAAGCAACCCGCGATTATCGGAAAGTACTTCCTGAGCGTACCAGTAAGGAGTAGAAACAATAGCTTTTCCCATGCCAATTGCATAGGTTAGAGCGCCGCTTACTATCTGTTCTCTGGAAAGATAAGGAGATACGTAAATGTCGCTGGCCAGAATATAGTTGCAGAGTTCTTCTTTTTCGACAAACTTGTCATGGAATACCACATTCTTTTCAAGCCCGAGTTCTGAGACCTTGTTCTTAAGATATTCCCTGTATGCTTCTCCAAAATTCTTTTTGATCATAGGATGCGTGGCACCCAGTATGAGGTAAGTAAGGTCAGGATACTGGCTTACGACTTCAGGAAGAGCGTCAAGCATACTTTCGATACCTTTATTCTGGCTCAGCAAGCCAAAAGTAAGGACAAGCGGAGCTCCTTTTAAATTCAACATTCTCTTATACTTACCGCAGTTATTAAACGGATAGTCAGGCACTCCATGGAAAATTAATTCTATCTTGTCCTCAGGAACTTTATATACATCTTTTAACATTTCGACTGCAGTTTGGCTCATTACAACCAGCTTTTCGGAGTACCTTATGAGTTTCTCTGTGGACGCACGGTACTCAGGTTCAGGCTCACGAATTACGGTGTGCATCGTGCTTACTAGAGGCTTGTTAATTCCTGAAAGAAGAGCAAAAATGTAGTCTCCCGCGTCCCCCCAAAAAAGCCCGAACTCATGCTGAAGACATACGATATCGACATCAGATTGGTTTATATAATCAGCAGCCCGGTAATAGTCCTCGATTCTGTCTCTCTGAATTTGAAAAACGACTTCTTCAGGATAATTGTATGTTTCAGAGGGATCATTCAAAGCAATTACTTCACAATGAACATTGCTGTATTCCCCTGATACTGAATTTAAAAGATCGGCTGTGAATGTGGCAATCCCACATTGTTTTGGAACATAGGTTCCTATAAATAACACATTTAGTTGCTTACTCAATTAATACCCCCCAAACTCAAAGTAATTCAGTCTCATTCTGAATTTTTCACCAGTTAAATAGTTTATGAATTACATGCAGTTACTCCCCATAACCATATACTATCCCTATACTAATGTAAAGAGTACATATTGATTAGATAATTACGGTTCTGAACTGAAGTTATATATTTACCCTCAAATGTCCGTGAACAGTAGGGAAATATATAGCTAAGATCTCATAAAATATAGCTATCCGTTAGGTGAAGGTAATCACCAATAGCTCAGGCAATTATTTAACGGCGATAAATTTATAATACCCACCCCAGCCACTTTGCTAAACTTAAACAAAGTGGGTAATAAAATATTGATTAGACCTAATAATTGTATTCAATGCTATTTAATATTATTTATAAATATAATTGTGCGAGTTAAAAGAACATATCGGAAAAAAATTAAGGAAAGACAGATCCTGAAAAGCTATGAAGAATCTTCACCGATATCGGGCTGTTTCCGAACTATGTACCTATCCAACTCTGAATTTTTCCCCTTATTCGCTGCCTTTTCTGTCAAAACTTCTTTATTTAATAAATCTTAAGACTTTTGATATTTCCGGCTTCCGTATCCATGTTGGCTTTAGCCAAATCCGTATATATTTCAGTATTAATACTGAAATATAAAACAAGAGCTATAACTTAATTTAAGTTTTTTTTCACAAGGAACATCTGAGTTCATGAAATGAAGATTGCAATAAAAGGTAAATTACTAAAGCTTTTTATTTTTATAATAAATTAAAGATATAATAATTCAGAGCTGGCTCATGTAGGAATTTTAAACCTTAAACACATTGAAAATATTATGGTTTTAAAGATAATAAAAATGCTAATATATGGAAAATATTAAAAGGCTTTTCAAAAATCTAAATTTGTTACATTTATAACCTGCAATTCCCGGTAAGTGCATAATCAGAAACTAAAAAGTCCGGGATCTAAAAAAGTAATATATAAGGCGGTGTTTTGTTTGAAGGCCACAAAAATTTGGATCTGGCTGACAGAGGAGGGTTTCTGCAAATTGATAAGACGTGGGCTCTTATTCCTGATTTTAGGGGCTGGCCGGGTTATCACAAAAGTTCTCGATACCTGTGCCTTCCCTGAAGTTATAGACTGCCTGTGGCAAATTTTTAAGCCTAACACCCGAGGCCTTACCGCGATAGAGGAAAAGGAAGCTCGAAGTATATTTGGAGACAAAATCGATTACCAGAAGGTGCGTATTGACGAAGTCTCATTTACCGCCTGGATGAGAGCGAAGCTAAAGAGGTGTTCAGGTATGGGGATTACGACTTTCCATACAATCAACTTCACTAGAAAGCTTAATACGGCAGCAGGTAACTCTGACATGGAATGGCTTATGCACGAATTGACCCATGTCGCACAGATGGAACACGCAGGTTCTCAGTATCTGGTTGAAGCGTTTCATGCGCAGATAGGTGAAGGATACGCTTACAGGCTTGGTGCAAAAAAACACTTCAGGGAGTATAATCGCGAGCAGCAGGCTTGCATTGTTGCAGATTATTACATTGCACGCTTTTCAGGCAGTTCAACTGCGGCCTATGATCCGTATATTGCAGAAATGAGAGCCGGAGAGTTGTAAACTGTAAAAGAGCCTCTATTCACTCCTGAATTTGCCTGATTAATTCTCAAGTGAATTCACATTTAAACAATTGTTAATAAGTATAAAAAAACTGTGTGTCTAATTCATAATGATTATTGTAAAAGTAAATTATACCGCTTAATAACAAATGTTTATATAGTAAGTGTAAGGGTTTCAACTTTCAGGTCAAAAAAGCAACTACACCAATAAAGTGTATATAGCCCGGCACGGATTCGAACCGAGGTTGCAGGATCCAGAGTCCCGCATGAT
>CAYSZA010000111.1:0-6752 GCA_964435275.1 uncultured Methanosarcinales archaeon
TGTAACGGAAAAAAATATAGCAGCAAGGAGGATAGCTGCGATTCTGGCTCCAAAGAACCCTAAAAAGGATAGAGTCAGCGGAGTGGACGTATACCGGTATGAGATAGTATCCGATGGGAAGAAACAGGAAACTGCGGTTGTAGGGTTGTCGGGTCATATTGTAGGGATCGATTTTCCCAAGGAGTACAACAACTGGCAGAAAGTGGATGCTAAAGCCCTTATTGACGCCGAGATCATAACAACTCCTATCAACCGGAAGATTGTAACTGCCCTGAGAAGCCTGGGAAAAGAGGCAAATAGGGTCACGATTGCCACGGACTACGATAGGGAAGGCGAACTCATAGGAGTCGAAGCCCTCAATATTATAAAAAAGGTGAATCCAGATGCTCTTTTTGACCGGGTCCGCTACAGTGCAATAACCCCGAAAGCAATAGAAGCTGCATTTTCAAATCCAACAGACGTCGATTTTAATCTCGCGGACGCGGGCCATTCAAGGCAGGTCATTGACCTCGTATGGGGTGCAGCTCTTACCCGTTACATTTCCCTTGCCGCAGGCAGGCTTGGGAAGATGTTCCTTTCCGTAGGCAGGGTACAGTCGCCAACCCTTTCTCTCATTGTTGACAGGGAAAAAGAAAGGAATGTTTTTGTCCCGACTCCCTACTGGGAGATCCATGCCGAGCTTCAAAATGCAGAGGGAGAAACTTTCTCAGCTCAGCATTCAACCCGCCGCTTTCTGGACAAAGGCGAGGCAGCAACAGTCTTCAAGAAGCTGGGGAAACAGGCTGTATTAAAGGAAATCGAGAAAGGGAAAAAAACTGACCAGCCCCCAATTCCATTCAATACTACAGGTTTCATAAGCGCAGCGAACTCAATCGGGCTAAGTCCCGCAAACGCAATGCGCATAGCCGAATCTCTCTATACTAACGGTTATATTTCATACCCGAGAACCGACAATACGGTTTATCCCGATACTCTCGACCTGAAAGCACAGATCGAAATTTTCAGGGAGGGCCCCTTTAAGGAATACGCAAATGCCCTGCTTGAGAAAACCGAACTTATTCCTACACGGGGCAAGAAAGAGACTACTGACCATCCTCCTATTTTCCCTGTTTCCCTTGCAAAAAAGGCAGATTTAAAAGAGGAAGAGTGGAAGGTTTACGAACTTGTAATCAGACGGTTTTTTGCGACTTTTGCCGGGCCAAGCGAATGGGAAACCATGCGTTTGAAACTTGAGATTCACGGGGAAGAGTTCAGGGCAAACGGGGCAAGGCTTGTAGAACCAGGCTGGAGATGGTACTATCCTTACAATGCGCCTGAAGACAGGCTGTTCCCCGAACTCCACGAAGGCGATTCCCTGAAAGTGATAAAGAAAGAGATGCTGGATAAAGAAACCCAGCCTCCTGGCCGCTATGGGCAGGGAAGGCTCATCAATATTATGGAAGAGCTCGGGCTCGGGACAAAGGCGACCAGGCATGAGATAATCAGCAAGCTGTATTCCAGGGCTTACATCCACGGAAATCCTGTGCAGCCTACGAATACCTCTTTTGCGGTAATGGATACTCTTGAGAAGTATTCTCCTGCTATCACGAAACCGGACATGACAAAGCTGCTCGAAGAAAACATGGACCTGATTGCCGAGGGTAAGATAAAAGAGGTCTCCGTGCTTGAGGAGTCGCGGGAGATGTTAAAGCAGGTCTTCTCGGAACTGGATAAGAACAGGGACAACATCGTGGAATCCCTGCAGGCAGGTCTCAGGGAAGACAAAATCATAGGTACCTGTTCAGGCTGCGGCAACGAACTCATGATCCGCCGTTCGAAAAGAGGAAGCCGCTTTATAGGCTGTAACAATTATCCGAACTGTACCTTCTCTCTCCCTCTGCCAAAAAGCGGACAGATCGTGGTTATCGATAAGTTCTGTGAAGCCCATGGCCTGCACCATATCCGCATAATCAATTCGGGAAAACGTCCCTGGGATCTCGGCTGCCCCCAGTGCAATTTCATAGAGTGGCAGAAAGCCCAGCAGGAAGAGCAGGCCCAGCAGCCTAAAAAGGAAAGACCCAAATCGATCAAGGACCTCGAAGGCGTGGGAAAAGCCACAGCCGGGAAACTGGAAGAAGCCGGAATTACAAGTGTCGAAGCCCTGGCCGAAGCCGACCCTGTCGAACTTGCAAAAACAATAAAGATGAGCGTAAAAAAAGTTAAAAACTGGCAGGTTTCATGCAACGGCACGGTTGAGGGCAACGGTACTGTTGAGAACAATGGCACAGTTGAGGACGTATGAAAATTGTCCTCACTCACGCCAGCTTTTCTATTTTTGTCTGTTTTTAGAGCCAGTATTAATTTGAATCTTAATTCTGACCCTTACAACCTTATTTGGCATACCTGGCCTTTCTTCTCAAGATTAGATTCAAAAGACAAGACAGCCTCCTAGATAAATTATTGAAAAGCAAAATAAAAATAATTCTCAAATCTGACAAAAAAACCAAATGAGCCCTTTTGTCAGACTTGATCAATTACATCAATATCTAACTGTAATTGATTTTCTTATTTTCTCCTGCAGAGTGACACTCCAAGAACTCCGGCTACTCCGTAAATCATCTCGAAGCCAGGCATACTTGTGTTTCCATTCTCAGAAGTGTTAGAGCTTTCCGTCTGCTCAGATGTCTGTTCAACGTTTGCTGCTAAACTTCCATTATTTTGTTCAGGCCCCTGAGTATCAGATTCAGACTGTGTTTCATTTAAAGCCTCTATTGCTGCCGTTTTACCGGTTATTGCAAAGGAAGAGTATCCTGGGGTTTCGGCTGTGTAATACAGGTATTTGTCATCTTCCCCTGATAGGCTGGTTGAAAGAGCATCCCATTTGCTTTCATTATACATGTTGAGGGCAATAAAAGACTGGTCGATATTTTCATCCTGTATCCAGGCTTTTTCAACCCTGAAACATACAACCGCGCTCTCGATATTTTCGGGCGTTGCAAACCCTTTGCTTCCTATCCAGACATTTATAGACTTGTAGACCTCGTCAGAGGGCAGTTCTTCAACCAGGGTGGATTTATTTTTCAGCATCTCGGCTATAGCTGTTGTCTTTCCAGTAGTCTTTTTTGAATCAAAGCTAACGTTTACCACAGGAGTGGCGTTATTTGGGAAGTCAAACTCTACAGAGTTTTCGCCTCCGACGAAAGTCTGTGAAATTTCTTTAGCCTCAACATTACTTTGAGGTTCAGGAGAAATACCAATGCTGCCGCCGCTTCTGTGGCTACTGTGGCTGCTACCCCCACTGCTGCTGTCACTACTGTCGCTGAAAATATTTTCTTCCGTTATATTTATTATATTAACTTTTGAGGCGGTTGCACCTTCATTGCTCACTGTCAGCGTTACTGTATAGTTTCCTGCCGCAGAATAAGCATGCACGGGATATTGATCGGTTGAAGTAACTCCGTCTCCGAAGTCCCAGTTCCATCCATTTGCATTTTGCGACAGATCAGTAAATTGCACAGAGCCGCTTGAAGTATCTGCATCAAATTCAGCTACTGGAAGAATATTTTCCTGACCTTCTCCCTGTGCAATTATTTCTTGCGTCTTTGTGTTCCAGCCATTATTATTGCTTACTACCAGGAGAGCAGTATAGTTTCCTGCTGCAGAGTAGTTATGCACCGGATTCTTCTCTTTTGAAGTAGTTCCGTCCCCAAACTTCCAGAGCCAGGAAGTTGCACCTTTACTGCTGTCAGTAAATGATACTTGCAATGGAGCGTTTCCGGAAGTTGGAGATGCAGAGAATTCAGCAACTGGCAAGTTTGAACTGTTCTTATTGGCAGTTACATAGGCTACCTTTGTAAGTGTGTCATTTCCTTCAGGTCCCCATACTGCCAATGTAACGTCATAAACACCAGGCCTTTTAAAGTTATGATGGGTTGTAGGATTTGCACTGCTATAAGTAGTAGCGTTTGTCTCTACGTTTTTAAAGATCCACTTCCAGTTAGTGGCATTCCCGGTAATATCACCTGTAAACCTGGTATATAAAATGACAGTCCCGTTTGTAACGTTAGAAGAAAAATCATTAATTTTTACATTGCCTGCTGCTAAAGCTGTAGGCATTAGAAGTATAGCCAGTACTAATAAAATCACAGGTAAGAAATATTTACTCATATCAAATTCTCCTGAGGACTGGCGCCCTTGAGACTCAAACAAAGCACGATAAGTCTATCCTGAGCATTATGGTTCAGGAAGCTTGAAGTTTTATGCCGCTGGTTTTCAGCTCAATCGCAAGCCCTATTTTGTTTTAATTGTCAGTTGGCTATCCGCCGCCATTAAACAGCCCCAAAATTGAATGAGTTCTATATAAAACTATTTTTAAATTGAAAAAATTAAAAAAGATTATTTGTAAAATGAACTCTCAAATTATCTCAAAATTATATTTTCTGGTGATAAACCTTCCAGTTATTCTGTCAGGCCTAAATACAGGTTCCATCTCAGTTTCGGTATGGTTATTACGGAAGCAGGAGAGAAACTACGCACTAATAGATGCTCTATGCCGGAAAAAATTGAAATTTGGCTTTATAGAAAAACCACGATAAAATAAAGAATTTAAAATCTGCCAATATTTTCAGACTTTGTCTATTGGCTTAATAATCTTGACCTAATGCAAGTGTTTAGGAAGTATGTTAAGCATGTTTAGACATTGAGGAAATTCAGACATTGAGAAAATCTTTGACTGCCTGCGCTCATAGAAGTATTAACAAATATTATGGCACTGTTCGATTGCGAAACAAAGCTGCAAAGTTCACATCTAACATACCTTTCAAGAAAAAGTATTCAAGAATATAAAGCTGTGAGATGTCTTAGAATATGAAGCTTCAAAGAGTGCAGCCAATGCTTGAATAGCTTCCAGTGTCAAGTAATATGCTTTATAACTTTCAACGCTGTGCGCAAGCCGCCTTCGATAAAACCCTGGAAGTCAGAGTAGGCCTCGCCACAGATATGGATATTTTTATTTAATGACCCGCATTCTAATGAGAATGCAGTTAACTCTTTTATTGCCTCTTCGGCACGAACTCCAGCTTTCCAGATGTGGCAGCCAGCCTCAAAAGGCTTACGGCTCCAATCCCTTATGCCGAAACAACTTATTAATTCTGCTTCTGCTTCTATTTCTTTGACGTCCGTATTATCAGGATTTGCTCGTAGATACCGAAGGTAGCCTTCAACAAGGCGTTGATCGAGGTTTAATTCTGCTTTTAGATGTTCCTGCTGCTGCACAAACGGAGTCCAGTAGTGCATACTGGGCGGGTCGCCATAAACCATGACAATTCCACGTTTATTACTTCCAGCTCTCCTGAAACCGTAATGGATTTCTCTTGCCGGAGTGGACGAAGCTCTTGTCTGTGGAGATGTGGATTCGTCCCACCACGGATTCTCATTAACAAAGAAACACTTTACCAGCGGGATAGGGATTACGGAATCTACCAGTTCTCCTATGTGTTCGGGTAGCAGTGGACGAAGCTGCATCAGAGGGCAGCGGGGCAATGCCAGCACAACGTGCTTTGCCAGTACCCTAACTGCGGTATTGCCAGTCTTGAGTTCAAGTAAAACTCGTCCATCCGGCCGGGAAAGAAGAGCTGTCAACTTGTGATTAAGATGTAACTGGACCGAAAGTTCTGATTTGCAGCTTAATCTGCGAACTAATTCCTGAACAAGAGATTCGGTACCCTGTGCTATGCCAACAAGCTCATCATCAGGATGTAATCCACGCAGCCAGAAAATAATCCACTCTGCCGCATTGGGATTAAAATGAATAACATGATAAAACGTCCCATAATGCATGATCTTATTCACTGCACGGGGACTGAGCACAAGACTGAGTGCATTCCAGAAGCCCATCTGGGAGAGAGATTTTCCATTGTAGGAAGCTCTATTACGCACATAGCTGTAATATTCTTCGTCAAGCGTAGCCCACCAAGCCAGATGCCTGGGATCATTGGGATCGTTCAGATCTCCACCGCTTGCATTTAACAGGCGCAGAACGCCAAGCTTTAAAAGTTCAAGTGTCGTCAACTTGGTCCCATAGAGCTTGCCCCCGGATTCATCGAAAGTCAAATCAAAAAGAGAATCAGGATCGTCTGCCGCCGTGTAAGGAACAAAAGGTTTTGTCTTCAGACCAAGTTCAGTTATTAAATCCATAAGTAGGGGCTGTGCAAGTTTTTCAAACCGCATAGGTCCATATTCTGCTAAAAACCCACCCATTTCCACAGTTTCTATTCGACCACCAAAGCGGCCTGTACCTTCAAATAAAGAAATGGCATAATCAGCACCTTTTAACTGTTTTAGTTTGTAACAGGTATAAAGACCTGTGATACCTCCTCCAACGACAACCGTATCAAAATTAATGGTATTAGAAACCGTATCAAAATTAATGGTATCAGAATTGACGATATCAGGCATGCCATCTCTCCCTGGATTTTTTTAAACTGCCCCTCTTACTTTTTTGTACAGATTATAAGGAATTCTCCACTGGAAAATAAATATACTGAAGGATAAATATGGATACTGAAATTATTTTTCTCGATATGTTAATACGCCTTTAGCAGCAGAATAAAATAATATTTGTTCTACTTTAATCGGTTTTACTCTACCGATTGTTTTTATTTTAGTTCTGCATTATTTATAGTTCTTATGGACTCCCAATCGCGAGCTTTTTAGTATACAGGATCACACTTTAAATCCTTGCCAATCCGGTAATTCATGAATTATCGAATTAA
>CAYSZA010000111.1:6852-8934 GCA_964435275.1 uncultured Methanosarcinales archaeon
TGAATAATTTTTTTCATTGTGTGCCTGGCCAGGAAGTCTGTGGATTGTAGATGTTGTGAAAACGGCGTAAACGAAGTTGATAACTGGCAGGTGTCATGCAGCAGCACGGTTGAGAAGAGATAGAGAACTGCCAGGAACAATCAAGCTGTTAGAAATAGTGAAACAAGTGAGATCCCTGGGAATTAAGCTTATTAAACTATTAAGCTTAATAATTTAATAAGCTTAATAAATTCGATAAAATTTACAAAATTTAATAATTTTATAAATTCTCAGGGGTTTTATTCTGGAGCTTACCTTTAAAGGCGGGTGCAGGGAAGTCGGACGTTCGGGTTTGCTTGTAAATGGGGAGGTCCTGCTCGATTACGGGATAAAGGCAGGCGATATCCCCGAGTATCCTCTCAACGGCATGGAACCGGAAGTCGTACTTGTTTCACATGGACACCTTGATCACTGCGGGGCTGTGCCCAACCTGATGTACCAGAACCCTGAGGTTTTCATGACCCCGCCGACGGCAGAGTTTACCTTCCTGCTGGGAAGGGACACACTGAAACTTGCAGAGAATACACTGTCAGGCGTATCCCCTTTTGACCCCGATGACCTCCAGAAGCTTGCCAGAAGAACACAAAAAGTAGATTACAATAAGCCTTTCAAAAGCCATGGGTACAGGATTTGCTTTTACGATGCAGGCCACATCCCTGGGGCGTCCGGAATCTTCCTGGAATCCGAATCAGGAGAGAGCCTGTTTTATACCGGTGATTTTAGCCTTAAGGAAACAAGGCTTGTACCAGGGGCGGCTGAGTTTCCCGAGGCCGATACTCTGATTCTAGAGAGCACGTATTTCGGGGAAGACCATATTCCGCGAAAGGAAACCGAAGAAAGGTTTATCGAATCGGTTATGGACACGGTTGATAGGGGAGGCACTGCCCTCATCCCTGCCTTTGCAATAGGCAGAACCCAGGAAATACTTATGCTGCTTGATGCCCATGGAATCCAGGCTTATGTGGATGGGATGGGCAGGGATGTCTATAAGATCCTTAAAAAGTATCCCGAATACCTCAAGTCTCCGGAGCTTCTTGATAGGGCTTTCGGACGGGCTATTCCTGTAAAAGATCAGCAGCGGGACTCGGTGCTCAAAGAACCCTCGGTCATTGTTACCACAGCCGGAATGCTGAACGGGGGGCCGGTACTTTATTACCTTAGCCGGCTTTACAAAGACCCCAGATCAAAAGTCCTGCTTACAGGCTACCAGGTTGAAGGCACAAATGGCAGGCTGGCTCTTGAGCACGGGTTTGTCGAGACCAGAGGAGACATCCTTACCCTCAAGCCCAGGGTGGAGCAGTACGACTTTTCCGCCCACAGCGGCGATAGCGAGCTCAAAAAGGTTGTGAAGGACTTTTGTAAGAAAGGCACTGAGAGAGTTTTTGTAATGCATGGGGATAAAACTGAAGCTTTTACGGAATGGATTTCGGAAGAAATCGGGGTGGATGCATATGCACCCGCAAATGGCCATTCTTTTAGCTTTTAAAAGGGATAAACCTTCTAAGAGGTTTCAATAGCCTTTAAAAACCTGCGAAATGCTTAAGCCCGGACAATTCCAATACCTGAGCCTGATCCAGGCCTGAGTCCGAGGTGCTTGAGGCACTCGCAAAAAGTATCCTTCTGGCTGTACGGACTGCCCCGAAAGCCAGAGGGGTAGACGATATCATAACTGCCCTGGTTGAGAAAAAAGACATTGAAGGGCTTGCCTCGACAATGGAAAGGCTGGCGGATGAAAAAGGGCCGGGCTTCGCTTTTCTAAAAAGGGATGCTGCAAATCTTCGAAATTCAGGAGCTGCAGTTTCATAGGAATTAAAACCAGCGGGGTTGCAGGCCTGGATTGTGGAGCCTGCAGGTTTGAAACCTGTGCAGAGATGCTGGCACGGCAAAAGGTAGAAGTAGAATTCAGGGGCCCAAACTTAAAATCAGTTAAAATTAATTATTTAATACTAAAATTATAAAATTAGTTAAAGTCATGTCAATGAATCCATGCAAATGCACTGACCTTGATTACATTAATTTTCTTATTGCAGCTTCAACAGTTTT
>CAYSZA010000112.1:0-8910 GCA_964435275.1 uncultured Methanosarcinales archaeon
TTCGGGACTGTTATCCTGCCGCGCCGGCTTCGGGCTGCAGTTGACAAACTGAACCTAGGAATTCCGGGATCTGCCGCAAAAGAATCTTGCTTACGAAGTCCTGAAAAAACTGCTTTACGACGAAATCAAGACAAGGTCTCGCAGGAATTTAATTCAGGGTAAGTCTTTTGCCGAAATGCTTGAGCGGGCAATAAATGAGTATAAGAATCGGGGAATTGACACCTTGCAGGTTATAGAAGAACTCCTTGAGCTGGCAAAGAAGATCAGTGAGGCCGACAGGAGAGGCGAAGGACTGGGCCTGAGTGATGAAGAAATTGCTTTTTATGACGCTCTCGCTGACAATGAAAGCGCCGTGGAAATCCTGGGCAATGAGACGTTAAGACTCATAGCAGCGGAACTTGTTAAGATTATAAGGCAAAACGCAGGTGTTGACTGGACCCTCCGGAAAAATATTCAGGCAAAAATAAAGGTCAACGTAAAAAGACTGCTCAAGAAGTATGGATATCCTCCAGACAAACAAAAACTAGCTACTGAGAATATCCTCAAGCAGGCAGAACTGTTGTGCAGGATGTGAGATTTTCGGCAGCATAAAATATCGGTTAATTTCCAGATTTGTTTCAATTTCAAGGTTTTCTGGTATGAGTTCTACTCCTTTATATTTCAATCTTCAGATCGAACCATATTAATAAATTACTCTACTTCAATCTATTGTAGAACCCTTTTTTATCTGAAAACATCGCAATTTTCCAGAAAGGATATCTGCTTTGGTAAGTGTTAAACGTATGTACCAAACGTATGTACCCAAAAAAGTTAAATACTATTGATACTAACTATACGATAGTAACTGAAAAACAATAACCACCTTACAGAGCTATTTAATATAGACTGTACTGCTGCCAATCAGTTACTTTTTGAATAACCTGCGAACAGACCGAAGGCAAACCTGTATCGCCTTCATAAAAACGGATTTATTCCCTTCTCCGGTAGAGTATGAAAGTTCTGGACTCTCATTTCTCGTGTCTGTAAAAAACAGGGAGGTAGAAGTGTAAGAGCAAAACAGACCTGCTTCATCACATCCCTGAGCCGGATTTCTTTGCCTTTCAGGCAGTTCTCTGCGGAGAAGGAGAATAACTGCTCTGGACCAATGCCAGATTTACAGATCACAAACCACTACTGCAAAATCAAATAAAAGCCAGGAGCTGAGAAAGCAAACCTGAAATCAGAAAAATCTGAAATCGGAAAAGCTTGAGACCACAGGATCCTGGAATCAAAAATAAGGAGGAATCTGTATATGAAATTGCCAGCAAAAAGACCAGACCGTGATGTATATAGCTGGGATCCGTTTGATGAGATCAGAAGAATGCAGAGTTACATGGAACAGATGTTCAGGACATTCCCTGCGCCGGAAAGCCGATTCGGAACCGGGACTTTTTCCCCGCTGACCGATGTTGCGGAAGAAGACGATAAGGTAATTGTGACAACCGACCTGCCTGGAGTTGACAGGGAAAACATTGAGCTCGATCTCAGGGACAATGTTCTCGTAGTCAGTGCAGGAAAAGGGAAAGAAGAAGAGACCGAGAAAGAAGGCTACCTGAGAAAAGAACGGTCTTTCATGCGCTACTACCGCGAAATTCCTCTTCCCGACGGCGTAACCGAAGAAGGCGCAAGTGCCCAGCTCAAAAACGGGGTCTTAACGGTCACTCTGCCGAAAACGAAATCCATAGCCGGAAAAAAGATCCAGATCGAATAAACCGGCACTCAGAGCGCAAATTTAATAAGCCTGCGGAAAGACTCAGGAGCTGAATTAAAAGCCTGCAGGCTGCCCGCAATAAAGCAAAAAACTCAAACATTCTTTAATTTATCTTTTTTATTCAGGATCTTGCCAGATGCAGAAAAACTAAAAAAATAAGATGAAGGTATCGAACCTGCATCTTTAGTTCCTCTGTACTGAGATTTTCATTCTATTTCCCTGTTTTTCCAGTTGTCCGCTAGCACCGAAGCAGGCAACAGGAGCTTCAGTTTTACCGCAAGCAGTACATTCATGTCATTGATCTTCAGTTTCGTGGCTGATAGTATCACCTTGAAACAAATATTGTCTTGCTTGCAGTATTTGAGCTGCCACCATTGGTTGCAGTTAATTTTATAGTGTAAAACCCTCCAGTTCTATAGGTGTGGCTTGGATTTGCATCTGTAGAGGTAGTTCCATCGCCAAAGTTCCAATTTATTGAGGCTGCGTTGGCGGAGTTATCTGTGAATTTAACTGTTAGAGGGGCACGCCCAAACGTAGGTACTGCTGTGAAGCTTGCTTTTGGAGTACCAGTTGTCCCGGTGACGGTTATTGTCTTGCTTGCGGTATTATTACCATCTGCGTTGCTTACGGTCAGATTGACAGCGTAAGTCTTCGCAGTAGCATAGGTGTGTGATGAATTTGCATCGGTAGATGTGGAACCGTCACCAAATTCCCAGTTCCATTTGTTTGGACTGTTACTGGATGTGTCGTTAAACTGAACCGTGAACGCTCCAGTCTGCTTTGCAGTGAAATTTGCAACAGGTGGTGTCGGTACACGATTCACTTTAATATTCATTGATTTTACATTGCTTGAACCGTCACCGTTTGATGCATCCAGGGTAACAGTATATGTTCCCTCACCACTGAATGTATGTTCGGGATTCTGGAAAGTTGAAGCACCTCCATCTCCGAAGTTCCATTTCCATCCTGTTGGACTGTTGGTGGACGTATCCGTGAACTTAACGCTAAGAGGAGCATAACCTTCTGTCTTGTCTGCAGTGAAGTCTGCAATTGGTGGCGTTGGTACGCGGTTTACTTTGATGTTCATGGGTTTTGCATCGCTTGAACCGTCACCATTTGTTGCAACCAGGGTAACAGTGTATGTTCCCTCACCACTGAATATATGTTCAGGATTCTGCTCGGTTGAAGCACCTCCATCTCCGAAGTTCCATTTCCATCCTGTTGGACTGCGGGTGGAGGTATCCGTGAACTTCACGGTAAGAGGAGCGTAACCATCGGTCTTATCTGCAGCAAAGTTTGCAACTGGTGGTGTCAGTATGCGGTTTATGGTGATAACCATTGACCTTACATCACTGGAACCAGCAGTATTTGTTGCAACCAGTGTAACATTGTATGTTCCTTCACTACTGAATGTGTGTACAGGATTCTGCTCGGTTGAAGTACTTCCATCTCCGAAGTCCCATTTCCATCTATCTGGACTGTTGGTAGATGTGTCAGTGAACCTCACAGTAAGATCTGCACTGAAGTTTGCTACAGGAAGTATCGGTGATGAAGTATACAACTCTGATTTTGAGGCATAAACCGTATTTCCATCCGGGCCTATGTTAATTCTCTTTCCGTTGGGCTCCGGTTCATTAGAATAGTCCGATGAAGGATCTCCGGCATCAATGCACGGGGAACTAATACTGTCATTTACCCAATCGTTTCCGTTCCACCGCCCTGCTTTTGACATTAAATGGTAATCATGGTTATTTCTGTCTGCATACTTCGGATCTGCCTGTATATCCGTAGATGACGCACTTACATTCGAATAATCGCCACCGGAGTTGTTATAGAAACAATTATTCTGCAAAACAAAAGAGTGAGTGTCTGTAAGTAAATTCGATATGCCAGCTCCGTTTCCTCCCGCTGATGAGGATCGCGTGTTTGTTATAATGTTATTTCTCGCCGTGATGACATATCCTGAGCCAGTCAGAGCTGAAGAATCATATACATTTTTCTGTACAATTCCAGCTCCACAGGCTCCATCTATCACGTTATTTTCAATGGTAACATTGAATCCATCGGACACGATTCCCCCTGCTTCTTTACGGTTGGAGGCAGTTCCGGTATCATAGATCTGGTTGTGGTGGACATGAACATTTGTCGAGGAGTTGAGATAAGATCCTGATCCGAAAATCCAGATTCCAGCGAGCCTGGTCCTATATATAGTGTTATTATAAACCTTAATATCATCCATTATAGATGTTCCATGCTTCTGAATTTCAATTCCTGGACCTCCAGAGATTTCGGATGATGTGATATTATTGTCGTAGAAACTCACGTGATTTGTGTTGTAAACTCTCAGTCCACTGTTTGTATTGCAGGTTATCCTATTATTGTAGGCTTCCACATTCAAGCTATTGAGTGCATATAAGACATCATGTCCGAGTAAATATGCCTCATTGTCATGGAACTTTATGTTAGAACAACCTTTAATTTTCAGACCGTCTCCGAGGCTATTAGTCATATACATATCATATACATCGATATTCTGACAATTGCTCAAGTTGATAAAGTTATAGTAACCGCTTCCGTTCTCAACGTTCTTATTTTCGTCGCGGTTTCCATCAATTGCAAAGCCCTTGATAGTAATGTTATGGTCTCCGAAGCTGTCCATTTGCGTAATTATAGATTTTTCTATGGACCAGCCTGCGTTATCAGCCAATTTGATTACAGCAGTGGAGTCTCCCTCAAGGGTGGTATTACTACCGATTAGAAGCGTATCGTTAACGACATATGTGAATGGCCCTTTCAGGTGAACAGTTGTATAGTTAGAATTTTCAGCCACGTACTGAAGAGCCTGGTTAATTTCGATTTGATCATCTGTTCCACTGCAATTAAAATCGCCACTGCCGTCTCCCGCAACATACACTATTGGTGCAGGGGTCATACAAAAAGCAGTAGGGGTGTTTATTAGTATGCAAAAATAAACAAGGAAAGATAGTATTAGTTTTAGGTTTTTCATTTAATGTCTCCTTTATAAATCATAAGAAAAAATTAAAACTAGCTGGTTCACCTGGCTATAATTTTACTTATGTTGTCATAGCAACCTGTATCATGGATATGGGTCAGTTCTGCAGCATTTTTCACAGTTAAGCTGAGAGCTCATCCCATAGCTCAAAATTTGCTTTTTGAGCCCTGTGATTTGGAGAGCCAAGCTCATGACTACGAAAACAACTTAGTAATAATTTTACCGTTGTGGGCAAAATGGCTTTCTGGAAGGGTCGATCAGAAAACTCTTCAGGAACTTAGCCAACAGTATAAAGAAACAGATATTCTAAAACAATATAAATTTTTTGCTTTAGTTCATGCAGTTCAAAAGGATCTTTAAATAAAATTGTAATTCATATGTAAAAAGTGACTTTGAATGTCAAAGATGTAAAATTCGGAAATGTGCCTTAGCATAAGAAATATGGAAAAATAAGAAACCCACCTGCAGAGAAGGCGACTGCCTAAATTCTGCTTGAAGTCCCCTGTTCAATTTCACTTACTTTCTAAACTTACATGCTTGCAAAAAAAATGTTCACAAGACTGTAAAAAATAGAAGCAACTAAGCGAATACCCGGAAATATTAACTGAAAAATATCAACTTATTAAAGGATGCCCTTTTGCACAGATTTTAAATCTTTTATAGAGCATTTCTTCCAGGAATCAACATATGGATTTTATTATGACCTTTGCCTCTTTAGCAACGTTTTCCTCCGTGCAATAAATTTCAATAAAAGCAAAGCTACCTTTTACTGTTCAAATAACACTTACTTTTTTCAATCATTTCTTTTTTAACATGTCATTTCCGTTGAAATTACGCGTGGAAAGTAATGACAATTAAAGCTTAGGCCTTAATGCAGTTTTTCCTCAATGACCTCGCCCTGCGGTTCCTCCTCTTTGAAGATCTGTCCTTCGAAACAGGACACTTCAGCTCCTCTGAGCCAGGCGTCAGGAGAAAGGCCGGCTTTCAGACAGGTATGGCCAAGGAATTCGATAGAATCCATGTTATGTTCAGGAGCGACCTGAGGAAGCAGGAGTCCCTGGCAGTAGCCCTGCCTTACAATTAGCCCATGCTTTCCGATCTCTATCCGTTCAGGAAGCTCCTCTGGAGGAGCATTAATCTTTTCAGGAGGAGTGAGAATTGTTACTTCGACAATTATATCCTCCAGTTCGTCTTCTCCCACCGGTGGAAAGCGCGGGTCGCGGGTTGCCGCAGAAATTGCCGAGTCCATAATCGCGTCCTCAAGAGTGGAATCCGGGAACGGATGCCCTATACAGCCTCTAAGAAGCCCGTTCTCCGTAAGTGTAACAAAGACTCCTCTCTTTTCCCCGAAAACCGGCGAAAGCTCAAAACCCAGTTCCTGAGGCCCCGGGAGCCTTTCTTCAGATAGGAACGATTCGATCGTTTTCCTTGCAAGTTTAACTGCAGCCCTGCCTTCAATATCTGTAAGCATGTTTGAACCAACACCTAAATTTCATTTTGATTCTCTGGCATGTAAATTCCAGCCAGCATTAGCCTGTAATATTACTAGAATTACAAGTGTCAGCTGCCATGTAGCTATGTATTAGCTACCGGTTAATATGATAGCTACCGGTTGATATGATAATGTACGTGGAAGCTAGTATAACAGTATGTTTATCAAGCTGGTTAAAGTATATTTCTGGAACCTCACTTTTGAGGGGTCAGAATAAATCGGAAGATAAATAAGAAAGGGATCAGAAGGGAATCGAAGACTTAGAAGGGAATCGAAGAGTCAGAAGGGAATCGAAGAGTCAGAAGGAATCAAAAGGAGAGTCCTAAGACAGGAAAAGCTATTTTTGGAAAGTAAATTAAAAAATTCGGCAGAAAAAACTACCGAATGGAAATTCATTGTTGCAGATGCCGTAACTTGCAGGAAACAGAGTAATTAAAGTTTCTTAGCTTCCTGATATCTTTTGGCTGCAGCCTTCAGAGCCTCGACGCCTGGAAGCTTTACTCCTGATAGATAATCAATTAATGCCCCACCACCTGTGCTGGTGTGAGAGAAACGGTGTGCAAGCCCGAGATGATCGACTTCTGCCGAGATATGCCCACCACCAATAATTGAAAAATCGGATTTAGTAGCAGCTTTTATAATCTCGTGAGTTCCAAGGGCAAAATCATCAACTTCGGAAACCCCTGCCGGGCCGTTTAAGACAACAGTTTTTGCATTTTCAATTTCACTCGTAAAATTCACAATAGATTCAAGTCCAATATCGTTTATAGGAAGAGAATCGGAGTTAAGTTCCGAAACAGGCACTTCAACCCTCTTTTTATTATCGTTCAAAGCCACGTCCCTGGGGAGACCAACCTTATCTCTGAATTTTGCAAGTAAACCTTTTGCCTTTTCAATCTGGTCTTCATACCCCTGGGATTTAATGAAATCGAGATTTGCTTTTCCTATGTTTATACCGGACGCAGCAAGTGCCACATTTGCTACTACTCCGGTAAGAAGTACCCGGTCAGCTCCTCCATTTGCAAGCACATTCTCCGCCACCCGAAGCGAATCATCTACTTTTGCCCCTCCGAGCACGAAGATTGTTGGCCTTTCCCCTCCTTTGATTCCCCGGTCCAGAGATACCAGTTCCTTTTCCATAACTCTCCCAGCTCCTGTCGGAAGAACCTCAGTAAATCCGACTACGGAGAGATGAGACCTGTGAGATACGGCAAAGGCATCATTGAGGAAGATGTCCACAAAAGGTGCGAGCTTTTTAACAGGGTACGTATTGGCCTGTTCTGCTGGAGTCCTTTCGAGGCTTTCTTCGGAATAGAACCTCACATTTTCGAGAAGGATGACATCTCCATTTTCCATCGAAGCAATCCTGGTCTTTGCATAAGTTCCGAAGATATCGTCCACATAGAGAACCTGCTTGCCTAGGTATCTGGACATCAGCTGAGCATGAGGCTTCATTGTAGTGAAGTCTTTTTTCCCGGGCCTGCTCTGGTGCGCAAGCAAGACAACTTTTGCGTCCTCAAGATCCTTCAAGGTGGCAATATGGCTTCGGATCCGCATATCATCCAGAATATTACCCTGTGGATCCATAGGGGAGTTCAGGTCAACCCTTACAAGAATTGTCTTTCCGTGTGTGTCAAAGTCATCGATTGTAAGAAAGTCTCTAGAAGTCATACCTCAGCGCACCTTTGTGAATGAGATTTTATATATATTGAAGAATGAAATTTAAGATAAATTTTAGGGTATTCTTTTCATTAAATAGTGGTTATCTTGTCATGGGATTTTTTCCATAAATAAGTTTGTTTGTATCCAGTCTCATGAGATGGATTATGAGTTTTACATATAGGCCAGAGCAAAAAGGAGCTACATAATTTAAGAATATATCGGACCACAGGAGAAAATATTAAAGGAGGTAAAAGCGACGACATATGAAAAAGACAACTGTAGAGACTTTGAAGAAAGGATTAGAATGATGGTAGAGGCAGGATATACAACCGTTGGAAGAGAGGTAATTAAATGCACACGCTGTCCGCTCCATAAAAGTGCAATAAAACGGGTAATTGGGAAGGGATCGTGCCACCCGAAGGTATTTTTCATAGGAGAGGCACCTGGAGACAGCGAAAACAAAAGTGGCGTTCCATTTTATGGAAGAGCAGGAAAACAGCTCGATAAGATGGTCGAATATATGGGGCTTTCTTATGATGACTGGATGGTTACAAACACTGTTAAGTGCCATCCCCCTGAAAATAGGAAGCCAAAAATTAATGAAATCGAATGCTGTAAACCATTCCTTCTTGCTCAGATAATTTTGCTTGATCCGAAAGTTATAATTCTTCTTGGCAATACAGCTGAGAGGTCATTTAGTCCTGGAAAGAAGCTCGAGTGGGGAGTTCCTGAAGAAATCGGAGGAAGAACGGTCCTGAAACTCTATCATCCTGCAGCCCTGATTTACACTCGTTCAAAGATAGAAACCCAGCAGGCTTTTATTGACAAAAACCGGGAGTTATGGAGCTGAATATTCTGGGTCAGAGCCGTAAACTCCACAAAAAGGGCGATAAAAACTTACCGCCTTAAGAAAATCTGTTTGCAGCCTGTTACTTTGATACTCTGAGAATTAGCCTTTACTACTCTGAGAATTAGCCTTTACTACTCTGTCTA
>CAYSZA010000113.1:0-8781 GCA_964435275.1 uncultured Methanosarcinales archaeon
TCTTCAGGGGAACATGAGGGGCACTCAACTTCAATTTCTCTTGTCATGGTCTAATCAATAGATGGATTCAAAATACTAAATACTTAACTTCTCCGGTGATGTTTTTCCTGATGATGCACTAAGTATAGCCTGCTATCAAAAGTTTTATTATAATGGAATGTATAGTCTAACATCTCATTATTGAGATGCATCTCAAAATTAAGATAGGTGCCGACAGTGCCTGACATTGAACACCTCAAAAAACTCGCGCTTATAGGGGCAGTAAACAGAACTATCAAAGTCTCATCAAGCGAGTTTCAAAAGCATACCGGGGCAAGCTCCAAAACCGCAGCAAGAAAGCTAAAACAGCTGGAAGAGGAGGGGCTGATCGAAAGAAAGATCGTCCCAGGTGGCCAGTTGATAAAAATGACAGAAAAAGGGATTGAAATTCTTAAGAGCGAGTACATCGAGTACAGCAGAATCTTTTCTCCGGAATCCGAAATTATGGAGCTTGAAGGAAAGGTGCTTAAGGGACTTGGAGAAGGCCAGTATTATATAAATATACCCGGATACAGGAAGCAATTTGAGGAAAAATTGCATTTCGTACCTTTTCCTGGAACCCTGAATGTGCAGCTTTCCGAAAACAGTTTGGCTCTTCGAAATCTTTTACGTGAGATGCCGGCTGTCCAGATAGAGGGTTTCAATGACGGAGAACGTACATTCGGAGGCGGGAAATGCTATCCGGTTGTAGTCGGGGGTATAGAGGCTGCTGTAGTCGTCCCTGAAAGAACACACTATCCATCGGATTTGATTGAAATTATTGCGCCAGTAAAGTTAAGGGACGCCCTGGAACTGGACGATGGGGACAGAGTTGTGATACAGGTAAAAAAACAGGGTAAGGAGAACTAAAAATGAGCGGAAGTACAATTTACGATTGCCTTACGTACAGAAACGAGAATATCAACCAGGCACTTGAAGCCCTGAGAGCCGGAAAAATGATCCAGATTTACGATTCGGACTCAAGGGAAGGAGAAACTGATCTTGTAATTCCTGCAAAAGCGGTCACTTTTAAAGACGTAAAATGGATGCGAAAAGATGCAGGCGGCCTTATCTGTGTGGCAGTAGACCCTGTGGCTTCACAACAACTCAGGCTGCCTTTTATGGCAGAGCTTGTCCGGGAAGCCAGCAAAACAAGTGATGTGCTTGGAGAGATCGTGGAAAAGGAAGGCGACCTTAAATATGATTCTCATTCTTCGTTTTCTCTCTGGGTAAATCACAGAGATACCAGAACTGGCATACCTGACAACGAAAGAGCCCTTACTATACGGAAAATCGGAGAAATTACGGAAAAAAAGCTGTCCGGGGATAGAATCCACTTCGGAAACGAATTCAGGACTCCAGGGCACGTTGCGTTGCTCAGGGCTGCTGAAGGTCTTCTGGATGAGCGCAAAGGGCAGACCGAACTTTCAGTTGCCCTTGCCCGTATGGCAGGAATTACTCCTGCGATGGTAGTCTGCGAAATGCTGGATGACTATAATGGGGAGGCTCTCTCCAAAGAAAAGGCAAAGGTATACGGAAAAGAACACGGGCTTGTATTTCTGGAAGGGCAGGAAATACTGGAAGCTTATATGACCTGGACAGGCGCAGAATAAGAATTCTTCTTTCTTTCGCTTATTTGTTTTTGCTCTTTTCCCTTATTTTTAATCTATTTTTTAAAACGCAGAATTTTATATAAAAATAAGTTAGTATACCATTGATAGCTTCTTGATAGCTTTCAGCCGTATTAAATTCTCTTTTGTCCTCCGATTGTTTTCGGTCTCGTACAGTTCGAGGTAAAGGGTGTCGGACTTATGCTGCAGAAATTCAAAAAAGTACAGCAAGTTCTTATCTATGTACTGCTTCTGAACCTTGTAGTTGCGTTTGCCAAAATCATTTACGGAACCCTGACCAGCACATTAAGCATGACTGCGGACGGCTACCACTCCCTTTTTGATGGAGTTTCCAATATTATAGGACTGGCTGGAAGTTTTATCGGAGCCCGCCCGCCAGATCTTGGACATCCTTACGGGCATAGGAAGTATGAAACTATAGCCTCTATTTTCATTGCTCTACTTTTAATCTTTGTAGGGGTTGAGATTTTCCGGAACGCTCTCGACCGTTTCTTTGCCCCGAACACACCGGAGGTCACAGCTATAAGTTTTCTCGTAATTCTCGGGACAATGTGCATTAACTATCTGGTAACACGATATGAGTATAAACAGGGTGAGGTTCTCAGAAGCCAGGTGCTTATAGCCGATTCCATGCACACAAAAAGTGATATTTATGTCTCTCTCTCGGTTATAGTAAGCCTGACTGCCGTAAAACTGGGTTTTCCTTTCATGGACCCCTTAATAGCTGTTGTAATTTCATTTTTAATTTTCACGGCCGGGTACAGGATTATTAAAGAGGGTTCAAAGGCCCTTATGGATATGTCCAGGATCGAAGAGAAAGAGATTTGTGACCTTGTTCTGGGAGTAGAAGGGGTAATGGGCTGTCATAAAATCCGGACGCGTGGAGGCATGGGAGATATCAAGGTCGACATGCACCTGCTTGTTCAGTCGGATATGCCTCTTGAGGATGCACACCTTATCGCTCACAGGGTCAGTAAAAAGCTGAAGGGTGAATACAAAGATGTTTCCGATGTAGTCGTGCACCTTGAACCTTCCTTCCAGCAACCCCAAGGATCAAATAGCAAAAAAACCAGTTAAGATTCATGGCTGGAAACGTTTTCGGGCAGATGTTTCGAATTACCACCTGGGGCGAATCCCACGGCAGGGCTGTAGGTGTTGTAGTAGACGGATTGCCTGCAGGACTTCCTTTCTCCGAGGCTGACATCCAGAAAGAACTGGACAGAAGGCGCCCGGGACAGAGTGAAGTTTCCACACCCCGACAAGAAGCCGACAGGGTAGAAATCCTTTCGGGAGTTTTCGAGGGAGTGAGTACAGGCACTCCGGTCTCTATGCTTGTCTGGAACTCGGATGCCAGATCTTCGGCTTATGATGCCATTCGAGATACTCCCAGGCCTGGACACGCCGATTTTACCTATATGGCCCGCTACGGAATAAGGGACCACCGTGGGGGAGGCAGGTCTTCAGCGCGGGAAACAATAGGCAGGGTCGCAGGAGGAGCCCTTGCAAAACTCCTGCTTTCCAGATTCGGAATTCGAATTGCCGGGCATGTGCTTGAGCTTGGAACCATACGGGCAAAACCTCTTTCTTTTGAAGAAATTCTTGAAAACGTAGAAAAGACTCCTGTGCGCTGTGCCGACCTTGAGGCTGCCGGAAAAATGCTTGAGAAAGTAGCTGCCCTGCGGCAGGAAGGAGACAGCGTTGGAGGCATTGTTGAGCTTATTGTTAAAGGTGTGCCTGCCGGTCTTGGAGAACCTGTGTTTGACCGGCTGGATGCTGACCTTGCAAAGGCCCTCATGAGCATTCCTGCAGTCAAAGGCTTTGAAATCGGAGCAGGGTTTGAAGCTGCCCGCCTGCGCGGGAGTGAAATGAACGATCCTTTCCGGATGGAAGGAAGAAAAGTGGTCTCTTCAAGCAATAATGCAGGCGGAATCCTTGGAGGGATCTCCACAGGCCTGGATATTATCTGCAGGATTGCCGTAAAACCAACCCCGTCCATAGGAAAGATCCAGCAGACTGTCGACCTGAAATCCCTCGAAAATACTGAAATTGCAATCAAGGGTCGGCATGATCCCACAATCCCTCCGCGCATGGTGCCGGTTGCCGAAGCTATGGTTGCCCTTGTGCTTGCTGATCATATGCTCAGGAGTGGCTTTATCAATCCGAGGACTCTGCTGGAATAAAGAGATACAGCTCAATCTACACATAACCAACAATCGTTGCTGGTTCAATAGTCATTGCAGGTTCGATAAAACATATATAGGTGACAAAATAAATACAAAAGAATTAACTTTCATTTGTCATATGGCTGCATAGCATTGTGAGCTGTCACCTTTCCCGCCAATAGGTTTTTTGATTCTTCCAAATATCACTCTTCACAGGATTTTAAAGTGAAGTCTAATTATGAGGTACGGGAAGGCAAGACCGCACACTATAGAGACAACTGAATTTTTGCCTTATACATCACTGACCAGGAGAAAATTTTGGGATGAGAGAAAACCTGAGAAAATCTGGCATTGATATAATTGGAGATGTGCCCTGGGGGACGCACTTCTGTCAATTCTACCAGACAAAAGAAGATTTAGTGGATATACTCGTTCCTTATTTCAAAGCAGGGCTGGAAAATAATGAGCTTTGCGTGTGGATCACATCACGACCTCTAGAAATAGAAGAGGCAAAAGAAGCCATGAAAAAGGCTGTTCCTGATATTGATGTTTATCTGGAGAAAGGGCAAATGGAAATTATCCCTTACACTCGCGGGTATATGAAGGAGGGTATTTTCGATCCGGAGAGAGTTGTAAATAGCTGGGTTGAAAAAATCGATCAGGTTCTGGCAAGCGGCTATGATGGATTGAGGGCTTCAGGGGACAATCGCTGGCTGGAAAAAGAAGGTTGGGATGATTTTGTTGATTATGAGAAAAAAGTGGATGCTTTCATCGACAAAAACCGCGTGATAGCTCTATGCCCGTATTATCTCGATATTTGCAGCACAGCCGAGATTATTGATATAGTCTCCAACCATCAATTCGCTCTGGTCAAAAAGGGAGGAAAATGGAAGCGGATAGAAAATTCAGGAAGGAAGAGGGCGGAAAAAGAAGCTATTCAGGCTGCAAAAAATTGGAAATACACCTTTGATGCGGTGCCAGACCTGATAGCCATAATCGACAATAAATATAGAATTGTTCGCGCGAACAGAGCTATGGCGGCAAAATTGAGGATGATACCGGAAGAATGCGTAGGGTTAACCTGTTATCGTGTTATCCATGGGACAGACGAGCCACCCTCTTTTTGCCCGCACCGGCAGTTGCTTGAGGACGGAGCTGAGCACACCACAGAGGTTTTCGAAGATTGTTTTGGTGGTTATTTCGTTGTGAGCACCTCGCCACTACATGATTCGGAAGGAAAAGTCATTGGGAGTGTTTACGTCGCCCGTGATGTCAATGAACTCAAGCAGGAAGAGTACAGAATACGCAGATACAACCGTATTCTTGAGGGAATCAATCGGATCTTCAGCAATGCGGTGCAGGCAAAAACAGAAGAAGAACTGGGAGAAGCATGTCTATCTGTAGCCCTGGAAGTGACCGGCAGCCAGTTTGGTTTCATTAACGAAATAGGCCCTGACGGGCTGCTGCATGATGTTGCAAAAAGCGAACTGGGATGGGAACAGTGCCTTATGTACGATAAGACAGGACATCGTCGTCCTCCGAGCGATTTTACTGTCCATGGCCTGTACGGAAGTGTCATTAATAACGAGAAAGGCTTCTTTACCAACGATCCTCAGTCACATCCCGACAGTGTCGGCTTGCCTTGTGGGCATCCGCCAATCACTTCGTTCCTTGGCGTGCCTCTTGTCCAGGATGGAAAAACAATAGGCTTGATAGCGGTCGCAAATCACGAAGGTGGCTATAGCTGCGGGCAACAGGAGGATCTTGAAGCAATCGCGCCGGCGGTAATACAGTCTCTACAGAGGAAAAGATCAGAGCAGAATCGACAACAGGCCGAGAGAGCGCTGCTGAAAAGCGACGAGCGTTTTCGCTCAGTTCTTGATAACTCGCTCGATTCGGCATACCGCATAAACCTTCAGAACAAACGCTTCGATTATATGAGCCCGGTCATAGAGCGGATTACAGGCTTATCTGTTAAGGAAATAGATGCGATAAGCAGCAATGGTCTTCTTGACCGCATCCACCCTGATGACCGCCCACTGGTCATTGCGGGAATTGCTCAGTCATTAGATGAGGGGTTTGGGGTGCACGAATACCGCTTCAAGTGCAAGGATGGAAAATATCGCTGGTTAGCTGATCACTTCTCGATCATTAAGGATAAAACTGGCATAACATGCTTCAGAGCAGGGATTGTCCGTGACATTACCGAACGCAAAAAAGCAGAAGAAGCTCTCAGATTGTCAAATATTTATAATCGTAGCCTTATTGAAGTCAGTTTAGACCCTCTTGTGACCATCGGGCCAGACGGAAGAATAACCGATGTCAATAATTCCACTGAAGCAGTTACAGGCCGTTCCCGGGATGAACTTATAGGTACCGATTTTTCAGACTATTTTACTGAGCCTGAGAAAGCCAAAGAAGGCTGTCAACTTGCGTTCAAGGAAGGATTGGTGCGTGATTATTCGCTGGAAATTCAGCGTAAAGATGGACATATAATTCCTGTTTTGTACAATGCTTCAGTTTATAGAGATGAGAATGGCGAGGTTATTGGCGTATTTGCTGCAGCGCGCGATGTAACTGAGCTTAAAAAGGCAGAGGAGAAAATCCAGACACTGGCAAACGCTGTGGAATTTTCACAGGATGCAATTATAACTAAGAACCTTGATGGTACTATTACCAGCTGGAATAAAGGAGCAGAAAAAGTTTATGGTTATTCAGCTGAAGAGATTCTTGGAAAAAACATATCAATGCTTGAGCCAGACGATCTTAAAGGAGAAATAAAGCGATTTTCTGAAAAAATTAAACGTGGAGAAAAAGTACGTCATTATGAGACTTTACGGTTAAAAAAAGATGGAATAAAAATAGATGTTTCAGTGACTCTTTCTCCAGTCTTTGATAAATCTGGAGAACTCATTGCCGTTTCAACTATTGCCAGAGATATTACTGAGCGTAAGAAGGCTGAAGAAGCTCTGAGGTTATCAAATATTTATAATCGCAGCCTTATTGAAGCTAGTCTTGACCCCCTGGTAACTATCTGGCCTGATGGCAAGATTAGCGACGTGAATAAGGCCACAGAATTAGTTACTGGATGTTCAAGAAATGAACTGATTGGTACTGATTTTTCGGACTATTTTACTGAACCTGAGAAAGCCAGAGAAGGTTATCAGCAAGCATTTACCCAAGGTGAAGTTAGGGATTACCCTCTGGAGATTCAACATAAGGATGGACATATAACTCCCGTATTATATAACGCATCAGTTTATAAAGACGAAGCCGGCAAAATTATTGGGGTTTTTGCTGCGGCACGCGATATTACTGAGCGTAAGAAAGCGGAAGAAGCCGTAAATAAAGCATATGACAATTTAGAAAAATTAGTTAAAGAGCGTACAGCAGAGCTTGAGAAAGCGTATGAATCATTGAAAGAAAGCGAAACCGGACTTGCTGAAGCTCAAAAAATGGCTCATATAGGAAATTGGAATTGGGATCTTGTAAATGGTGAAACTTACTGGTCTGATGAGTTATATCACATTTTTGGGCGCAATCCTCAAAAATCAGTCTCTCACAATGAATTCTTAAAATATATACATCCCGACGATCGAGAGTACGTGGATAAAAAAATTAATAAAGGACTAAGTGAAGAATCCAAAATTGGCATTAACTATCGTATTATCTTGGATAATGGGGAAGAACGCACAATCCATGCACAAGCTAAAGTTATATTTGACGAGCAGAATGCCCCTGTTCGAGTGAAGGGAATAATTCAGGACATCACTGAGCTCAAAAAAGCGGAGGAAAAAATTCAGATACTAGTGAATGCTGTGGAATCATCAAACGACGCTATTGCAACTTTGTCTTTTGAAGGTATTGTTATCAGCTGGAATAAGGGGGCCGAGCAGATTTATGGTTATTCGGCTGAAGAAATTCTAGGAAAAAATATTTCCATAATTGAACCCGATAATCTTAAAGGGGAAATAAAACGCTTTTCTGAAAAGATTAAACAGGGAGAAAAAAGCCAGCACTATGAGACTTTAAGATTAAAGAAGAACGGTAAAACAATAAATATCTCAGCGACCCTTTCTCCGGTTTTCAATGCATCCGGAGAACTTGTAGCTATCTTAGCCATTGCCAGAGACATTACTGAGCAGATCAAAGCAGAAGAAGCCATGGCTAAAATAGATAAAATCCGGATAAAAGAAATCCACCACCGCATCAAGAACAACTTGCAGGTAATCTCTTCCCTGCTGGATCTCCAGGCTGAAAGATTCCAAAATAAGGAGGTACTTGAAGCTTTTAGAGAAAGTCAGAACCGCGTAATTTCAATGACCCTTATCCACGAAGAACTCTATAAAGGAGAAGGAACTGATACTCTGGAATTTTCTTCATATATTCAAAAGTTAGCTGAGAACCTTTTTCAAACTTACAGCCTTAAGAGTAAAAGTATCCGTCTCCTAATGGATCTGGAAGAAAATACATTTCTTGATATGGACACTGCTGTCCCGTTAGGAATAATTGTTAATGAACTCGTTTCCAATTCTCTCAAGCATGCATTCACTGAAGGTGAAGAAGGAGAAACTCGAATCAAGCTTTGCAAGGAAGAAAAAAGTGATGAAATACAGGAATCCCTTTTCAGCCTGAGAATCTCGGATAATGGAAAAGGAATTCCCGAAAACATGGAATTTGAACGCCTTGACTCACTCGGACTGCAGTTGGTGAACACCCTTGTTGACCAGCTGGATGGAAAAATGGAGATCAAAAGAGGTAAGGGAACTGAATTCAAAATTACTTTTAAAATAACGGAAAGTTATAAGCCCGGATAAGAAGTATAGTGCCGTCAGAACATTAACATTCAAGCTGCGCCTTTTCCTTGTCTGGTAGTGAGCCTGCGGCGTTAATAGTCACCGAAATTGCCTGCTTGTCTTAGTTTCCGTTCATTAGTTCTCACTTCATGAGATATCTAATCTTTCTTAGAA
>CAYSZA010000114.1:0-8736 GCA_964435275.1 uncultured Methanosarcinales archaeon
TGGATCGCTGCCATACTCACCCTATATCTATCATTAAATTACCTTTTCTAATACTTGTTTTTCCAACACTAATTTCTCTAATACTGATTATATATTTTCTTTTGATACCGATTTTATATTGTTTTCCAATATCGTTTTATATTGTTTTTTGATAATACTTTTATATTACCTGACTGTGTCTTCGGTACTATACTGGGTATTATACTGCTTTGAATTTGCTCTTTTGAGACGGCTTTACCGGCTTAATTTCTGATAAATTGTCATTTTTGTCTGTTTTTTCGTTTTGAACGAGTTTACTCTTTTATCCTCGTTTTTTGAAGTCAGCCCGCATGGGTTAAACTCTATAGTCTTCAGTTACGGTGCTCTATTTTCGACCAGAAATGCTCTTACATTTCAATGTGTAATAGATCGGATGAGGTCAGATAAAGTGGTAGTTACCTTATACCGAAAGCTCGTAAAAAACAGCTTTATGTATTTCGGGGTTAATTATTAAATTAATTGGACTGAGGTGTTTTCGAGTTACTTTCTCAAGAGATGTCTCTTTATCTCTCTCAGGTTCATTCTCCCCTCAATTCAAGCCCTGCTTTTACTCCTTTTATCACGGCTTCGGTAATCTTTTTGCCAAAATCTGTGCTTGAACCTGCATAAGGAATTTCCTGTCTTCTATCATTTTCCGGGCCAGGTTCAGAGTCAGTTCCAGAATCAATTTCATAGGCGACAATCACTGCATCCGTGTTCGTACCAAGAAATGTGTAACCTTTTTCAAGCAGAGCAAGCCCTTTGGCTTCGGTGGCTGTGATTATTGCTCCGAGGAGAGCGGTTTCGGATAGTCTCGCCTTTGAGACCAGGATAATATTTATGGTTCCTACTTTTGCCCTGAATTCCGAGCTGTTGCTCACGCCGGCGGTTATAAATACTGTCAGATAATCGTCTTCTATTACCTGAAGGTACTCCATTTTGACAGCTGTAAGGAGGCCAAAGTGAGCTTCTTCAAGGCCCAATTCTGAGGCTTCTTTTTTTAGAAACTCCTTCGGGTCAGGAGGATTAAAGGTTCTTGGTACCTGTTTGTTGAAAAGATACTTTACCCTTGCACGGCCGCCTTTTAAGCCCGTGCTCACGGCTTCGAAATCTCCTTTGATAATGAGGGAACTGTCTTTTATGTAGTATTGCATGCAAGAACTCCGTTTTATACACACTGTACTATATACTCAGTACAGTGGTTTCAGTATAGGTGTTAGATCTATGAGATATACCTTTCAGAAGGTTTGGCACTTCAGGAAGCAATCAAATTGCAAGGCCAATTATTCTCCTTTCTTGATTGATTATTGGGTATAAGAGAACAAATGATAGAAGTCAGAAAATAAAATTAATAGAAGTTGTGACGGTCTACAACCGAAAATCAAATTCCCATACAGAAACTCTCAAATTTCTGATGACTGAGCAGTTCTTCTGCCTTTCCTTCGAAAACAATTCTTCCATTCATCAACATATACGCATTATCGCTGATTTCAAGTGATTTCTCGACACTCTGCTCGACTATGAGCACTGTAAGTCCGAACATTTCTTTTAGCTCAAGAATTTTCTGAAAGGTATCACTTGCAAATTTCGGTGAAAGCATGGCTGTAGGTTCGTCAAGCATGAGAAGTTCAGCCTTTTTTATAAGAGCTGAGGCTATTGCAAGAAACTGCCTTTCACCACCGCTCAACGTACCTCCTTTCTGTTTTAACTTCTTTTTGAGTTCCGGAAATACCTCAAGGGCCAGATCCAGCCGCTCCCTGTACTGCCCATTTTCAAGAATATAACCAGCTATTCTAAGGTTTTCCTCAACTGTTAGATTCGTAAAAATGTTCTCTATCTGTGGGAGGTAAGCGATACCTATCCTGGTTTTCTCGTGTGGTGGAATTGCCGTTATATTGTTACCCTCATAAAGAATTCTGCCTGACTGGACGGTGGCAAGGCCGAATACAGACTTTAAAAAAGTACTTTTTCCACTGCCGTTTGGGCCTGCTACTGTGGTGATTTTTCCTTCCTCCACTACGGCATTTATATCGAAAAGAATTCGAAGTTCCTTATAGCCTGCAAAGAGGTTCTCAACCCTGAGCACCAAGATACACCTCTACAACCTGGGGATTTTCCAGTACTTCTTTACCTTTACCCTCAGCAATAATTCTTCCCCCTGCCATAACATAAATCTGGTCTATGTATTCAAGAATTATGTCTAACCGATGTTCCACTATGAGAAAAGAAATCCCCATACCAGAAAGTTCTCTGAGCCTTTCAAAAATAGCATGGGATAAGTCAGGGGCTACACCTGCAATGGGTTCGTCCATGATAATAAGCTTCGTCTGGCACATGAGCGCTCTACCTATCTCAAGAAGCCTGAGCTGTCCCCCGCTCAGATTCATTGCCCTCCTGTCCCACATGTGCTCTATACCGAGAAACCTCAGAATTGAAAAAGCTCTTTTTACAAGCTCCTCTTCTTTCATAAGCCAGCTTCTTGTGAAGCTCTGGAGTAAACTTTCCCCATAACCTGCTTCTGCAATAAGCAGATTCTCAAGAACCGTAAGTTTTAGAAGCGGCTGTGAGGTCTGAAAGGTTCTTACTATACCACTTTTAAAAATCTCATGAGGAGGGAGATTTGTTATCTCCTTCTCCCCAAAAAAAACATTACCTTTATCTGCCCTGAGGAAGCCGGTGATGGCGTTTATGAGTGTGCTCTTCCCGCTTCCGTTCGGACCGATTATTAAAGTTATGCAGCTTCTTAACTCTATGCTTACCTCACTGAGAGCTTTAAATTCGCCAAAACATTTTGTGAGGTTCTGAGTAGCTAATCTCACATTGTCCTGTTCACGGCAAACTTCCATACTCCAGATTCTTTCCAGCTCTCATCAACTCCATTCGATTTCGTCCGTAGCGAATCTCCATACTCCGCTCTCTTTCCATACTTTGTCAGAAACAGCATAGATCCTGTATTCCGAGCCAATCCTGTCTCTATACTCGTTGAATTTCACTTCGCCACTCACGGGAGAGACACCGTACTTGCCTGCACTGTACGCTTCTGCTACTTCAGGCATGGCTTCTGCCACGGCATCTTCATTGAATTTGCCCTGCTCGTCGTATACCTCCGCAAAGGATAGAGCCAGCACCCATGTTGCATCGTAAGCGTTCAAACCGTAGCTCTGAGGAGAGTTCCCCACCTGTTGACAATAAGTACTGTTAAGCTTATCGAACTCTTTTCCACCTTTCGTTTCCGAGACTGTACTGTAAAGTTTAATTCTGTTGGCTTTCTCAGGAACGTCTGTTATAACCTTACTGCTTTTCGATACTCCGTCACAACCTATCCACTTAACGTTCAGAAGCACGGAGTTTTCCCCGGTTTGTGCAAGCATGGTCGCAACTTCTTCGTAGCTGAAAGCAACAACTGCAATCTCATCCTCGTTATAGTTCTTTTTCAGGTCATTCACATTTTCCTCAAGCGTGGCTATATATGGTGTGAAATCTGCAGGCGAAGGACTGGGATATTCTACTGAATTCTTTACCTCTATTCCCTGCTTTTCAAATTCTGCCTTCCCGAACTCCGCAAGTCCTTTACCCCAGGCGTTGCCTGCGTAGGTTATAACTACAGCCTTAACGCCCAGCTCCTTAGCAACTTTTGCTATACCTTTTGTCTGGAAAGAATCCGTAGGCACGAACCTGAACATATACTTCTTCTCTTCTGGCGTGGTTATACCGATATATTTTGTTTCTGCAGTAGCTGAGGGAGAGGCTATAATTATCTTGTTCGACCTGATGTACTCGTTAATGTTCTTTACTTCCCCGCTGTTCATCGGCCCAACGATAAGCTTCACGCCCTTTGTCTGCAATGCCATGACCGTATCCAGAGCTACTTTTGGATCAGCTTTCGTATCTTCAAAATAGAGCTTGACCCTATACGGTTTCCCATCAGCTTCGAACTTTTTGTTTATATCTTCAGATGCAATTGTAGTCGTGGTTTTAATGTCCTCACCATATGTGGTCAAAGGTCCGGAGAGATCTACAAGTACACCAACTGGAATCTCGACCTCGTCTCCAGTAGAAGCTTCCCCTCCAGATTCCACGCATCCGGTGATGAATAATACAGCAATTAGCATAGTAGCAATACCAAACCATTCCTTCATACTTCTTCCCTCTTTATTTCATGCATCTTTCCTTCTTATCTATAGTCTCATACCTGAATTTCAGTACCTCTCTGTTTTTTTGCCGGTATGGATATTGAATAAATAGTGTGAACATTTATGTCCTAGCCTATATCACATCTAAAAGTATATATATACTTTAGGATGTAAGAAGTAGCATGACCGTTTTAGAAGGAGCAGTTGTTTACTCAAACCTTCTGGTTCTCCTGTGCATCGGTTTAACGATCACTTATATCACTACAGGCGTACCCAATTTCGCCCAGGGAAGCATGGCAATATTCGGCTCCTACCTTTCCTTAACGCTGTGGCTTCTATTAGGGTTGCACCCTTATTACTCCCTGCTTCTTTCCTTCGTTTTAGGAGGTGCGATTGGAGTGGGAATCTACTCACTGATCCTCAGACCATTGATTAAGAAAGAGGTGATGGTGGTGACGCTTATGATAGCCACTCTGGCTGTGGATGTGATACTTATCGGAATATTTGGTGCATACTCTGAGACTTTGAGTAACATCACCCACAGGGCAACAACGAGATTCATTTTCACGCCCATGGATTTCGAGCTCTTTGGTAGAGAGGCGGTACTTGTAATTTCAAGTTTTGTAATCTTCCTGTTCCTTCTTGCACTGTTTTTGCTCTTTTACAGAACGAAATTCGGAATTGCTTTACGAGCCTCGATGGAAAATCCGACCCTGGCTGAAATAATGGGCGTGGATGTGGAACATACCCGTCTCTTTTCCTGGTTCCTGTCGGGTTCCTTAGCTGCCGTTGCTGGAAGCATGCTGCCTTTCCGCCAGGAGATAGTACCTTTAGCCGGAGCGACAATAATTGTCTCAATCTTTGCGGCAAGCGTTGTGGGCGGTCTTCGGAGCATCCACGGTTCCCTGGCTGGGGGTTATATCATAGGGATATCGGAATCGCTTGTAACTTTTTATCTGTCAAAAGTTTTCGGATCCGGGATTCTTGTGTACAGCAAGATGGTTTCCCTTGTTTTACTCGTGATTATTTTATTAATAGCTCCCATGGGAATTGCAGGACTGAATATATGGAGGAGTAAGAAGTGGCGCTGGAGTACTTCTTCTTAGATTTATTGTTGTGGTTCTCCATCTACCTTATAGTTGCTCTCAGCCTGAATCTGGAATATGGTTACGCTGGCATTCCCAATTTTGGTAGAGCTATGGCTGTTCTGATCGGAGCCGTAACAGTCGGGTATGTCGTGAATCACATTCTCATGCTCTTTCTTGGTATTGAGGGAGAAATCATAGAGGCAAGCGGAATTGTTAAGAGTACTGCTAACGTGATGATCTCCCAGAACCCGCTCATTGGGATGGGCATTCTTCTACTCTCCTTTCTTCTAGCTACTTTTATAGGTGCGGCTGCTGGCGTTCTTTTTATCCTTCCCAGTGCAAGGCTAAAGCAGGAGTACCTGACAGTTACCCTTCTCGCAGTAAGCGAGGTCCTGTATATTTTCTTAAACTACAACAGCTCCGTAATAGGAGGCTGTTACGGTGTAAGTGTGCCTGATGTACTGGCGTGGGTCCCGGATGAGCATCGAGGTCTTTCTTTTGTACTTCTCAGCCTGGGAACGGTACTGATAGTTTACATCTTTGTGGAAAGAATCCTCACTTCACCCTACGGCAGGCTTTTGAAGGCAATGAGAGAAAACGAGGATGTTGTCCGGGCTTTCGGCAAGGATATTTTTGCGCTCAGAATAAAAACCGCAGCTCTGGGCTCGGGCATAGCAGCGCTGGCCGGAGTCCTGTATTCATTCTACAGTGTGAACGTAATGGCCTCCACCTTCTTCAGGGTGGAATGGACCTTTTTCCCGTTTCTGATGGTGCTTTTAGGAGGCATCGGAAATAATAAGGGTGCAGTTCTCGGCGTATTTGTTTTCGTTCTCGCAAAGCTCTCCCTGACTGTATACAAATTTGAGATAAGGAGTTTGCTCCATCTGCCTTTCGAAGCTATCTGGCTTGAATACATCCTCTTCGGAATCGTGATGCTGCTGATACTCTACTACAAACCCGAAGGTTTGATTAAAGAAAAGCCTGTCATGACCCCTCCGATAAGGCAAGCCATGAAGGAGAACAATACTAAAGAGACAAGGAACGTTGCTTACGCAAGAAGTAAGGAGTACAGAACCCCTGAAATATGTGAAGAAGAGTTCTGAAATTAGAAGAGATCCAAAGGTTAGAGAATTAGGAGATCCTGATGGGTGCAAAGCTAACTGTGAGGGTATTTCCAGAAAATGGATTTATGCATATGTTTAATTTATTAGATTCTGCGATTAATAGCGACAGAAGCAGTTACTTTTTTGTTAATTACGTTAAAGGTGTACTATGTCAATTATTCAAAAGCTGTAGTATGAAACTTTATCCTATTTTTTGAGCACATTATCTTTTCTTGATACCCATTTTTGAGTGTGGCGACTTAAGAAGAATATCTATATCGGGCTAATGTCTTCCGTCCCCATAAGAGTGTTACGATAACAGCCGTGAACATAGTGAGCACTCCGGTAATAGCTGGATCATAATGTGAACCATTATTCGGGAGTAAAGACCAGCTGACATTATCCATGTCATGAAAGAGGATGGCTGCAAACGTGCTTTTCCCGGTGTTGTTATAGATCCAGACAATCAGGATAATTTTATTAAATAATTGTCTTATTCCGTCGATTAAAGGCTTATGATAGCGTTTCACATTGTAAACAGAATAATTTATTTAATAGTGTTTGCTAAATTACTAGGTATGTATAATAAATATTTTTCATGCGGGTTAGCTTTCATTATGCTTTCTGGAATCTTTTATACGATTTTCGGGGCATCTTATATCGTTTTTGGCTTTCGTGGATTTTTAATCATTGCAGGTGTTTTTTTTGCTGTGAGTATTCTGTATGGTCTATGGTATTGTATTTCTTACGAATCTCCAGTTGAGTAAATGTTTAAATGCCTTCGATAATTGAGCCTTTGAATAATCGAGTTACTGGGAAAACGAAGAAAAATATGATAAAATAATCGAGTTACTGGGAAACCGAAGAAAAATACGATTAGTTATTCTAGAAGTATCAACCATTAAACGTGATTCATGAGCCATTAAAAATATTAAATTTTTCTTTGTGTTTTTTGACTTCTTAACGTAACTTCTTAAAGCTAGCAACCAAATCTCTACAGCGCCTTCAAGAGATATATTGCAGCTATGATTCCACAAAACCAAAATCAATAAGCTTAATATACTTGTCACCTCTATTTTTATTCCTATCTTCTTATTAATTGTGTTTAAGATCTTGTGGCGGAAAAAGAGTCTGAATTAGAATCCATTAAGTCGAGAATAACAGGTTCTAATAATCAGAAAGAAGAGGTCATAAGGTAAAGCTTCTCGAAGTTAACAAAAGGATCTCCCGCAAGCTTCCAAGCTTTCGGAAAGCTCTCTATAATAACAAAATTATAGAATTTCCTAGAGACCTTAAGGAGTGGGATCAGGTTTGAATGGAAATTGTAAGCAAAGACGAAATCAAATACTCTGATGCAAAGAAATCTTTGTCCTAGTACCCTCAACAACCGGAGAAAATCAAGATGAGAATAAACACCAGAGATTCTGGCATTGATATCATTGGTCAGGTGTCATGGGGAATGCATTTCTGCCAGTTTTATCCGGAAAAAGAAGATTTGACGGATATATTTATTCCTTATTTTAAAGCCGGGCTAGAAAACAGAGAATTCTGTATCTGGGTCATCTCATCACTCCTGGGGGTAGACGAGGCAAAAGCAGTTTTAAAAAAGTTCATTCCTGAGTCTGAGGATTATATTGGGAGAGAGCAAATTGAAATCGTTCCCTGCACTAAAAGGTATGCAAAAGGAGATGCTTTCGAGTCTGAAAGGATTATGAATAGCTGGGTCGAAAAAATTAGCAAGGTTCTGACCAATGGCTATAACGACCTGAGGCTGACTGAGAAATTCCCCTGGCTAGAATGGGAGCAAGTAGAAAGTCTCAACAAGCAAAAGGTTATCGAATCTAAGTGGTCAGAAAAAGTGCTGCGTCAGAGTGAGCAATATGCCAGGCTGAATTTGGAGGGCGTTATCTTCGCCTGCTCTGGAGGTGAGTAAACTGGAACTTGCCGAGATAATTGATATCCAGATGACCCAGTCACTCATGAATGATTTCTATAAGCTAGTTCACATCCCCATTGGCCTGAACGATCTCAAAGGAAATGTTCTGGTAGGTGTCGGATGGCAGGATATCTGTACAAGGTTTCACAGGGTTCATCCCGAAAGCTGCAAGCACTGCGTAGAAAGTAACATAAAACTATCCTCGGGCGTTGCCCCGGGAGAGTTCAAGATGTATAAGTGCAAGAACAACATGTGGGACATAGTGACTCCCATTATGGTAGGCGACCAGCACGTCGGCTATGTCTTCGCAGGGCAATTCTTTTTTGAGGACGAGCCTCTGGACTATGAGCTTTTCCGAACTCAGGCCAGAGAATACGGCTTCGATGAAGAGGAATACATAAAGGCGCTTGAAAAAGTTCCGCGGTTGAGCAGGGAAGCTGTGGACACAGGCATGTCCT
>CAYSZA010000115.1:0-8694 GCA_964435275.1 uncultured Methanosarcinales archaeon
GCCAGCAGAGCCCGACATTCTGTTCCAGAGGTTTCTGGTCATAGAGGAAACCTGCGGTTTTGAGGTCAGCAATGACAGCTTCCCTGCATTCGGCAATGCTCATGCCTTCATACCTGCCTGCCGCTTTTGTCATCCTGCCCTGCTTGTCTATAGCCTTTATGAGGGGCAGCCCGTACTTCACCCACCAGCGTACATCCTGTTTGTCCCCGAAAGTACAGATCATTACAGCACCTGTACCGAATTCGGGCTCAACATCCTCATCGGCAATCAAAGTCACTTTCTGTCCAAAGATTGGTACTGTAGTTTCCTGGCCGATATACTGGCTGTAACGCTTATCCTCAGGGTTTACTGCAACTGCAACACAGGCTGCCATAAGTTCCGGCCTGGTGGTTGCAATGTCTACCTTGTCGAAATGGACGAAGTTAAGCTTTGTTTGCCTCGTTTCATACTCTACTTCTGCAAAAGCAATGGCAGTTTCACAGCGGGGACACCAGTTGACAGGGTGTTCTTCGTGATAGATATACCCGTCATTATACATCCTGACAAAGGATTTCTGCGTCTTTACAAAGTATGAGGGCTCCATGGTGACGAATTCGTTGCTCCAGTCCACAGAGAAGCCCAGGCGCAGCATCGTTTTTCGCATCTTGTCAATGTTTCCTGCAGTCAGTTCCCTGCACAGCCTGCGGAATTCTGCACGCGGAACCTGATTTTTCGTAATCCCGTGAATCTCTTCAACTTTAACTTCGGTTGGCAGGCCGTGACAGTCCCAGCCCTGGGGGAACATCACATTGTACCCTCGCATACGTTTGTACCGGGCAACAAAGTCGATATAGCACCAGTTAAGCGCGTTTCCGATATGGAAATTACCTGTAGGATAGGGAGGTGGGGTGTCAATTATATATTGGGGGCGGGTATCCTCTCCCCAGTTGAAATGGTACATGGAGAGATTCCACTTCTCCATCCACTTTTCCTCAACCTCATTTGCATTATATTCTTTTGGAATTTCTGATTCTGTCATAAAGACACTCCATGATTGGGAAATAGTGTAAGAATTTCTTGGGGTTTTAGAGTGCTTGCGATTATTTAAATATATCTGGTTTTGAGCGGAGTGAATCCCTTACAGTTACATGACTATCCAGTATTTGTCAGAAATACATATTTGACTTTCATTGATTGCATTTTCATACGAAAGACCAGTTTGCATAAAAGAAAAAATTTACAGTCAGTTTAACAGTAATCTTACAGTTGTCAGCGTATAGTCAGCGTATAGTAACACTGTCAAAAGATGACAATACTAAAGAAATTATAAAAACCCTTAGAGTAGCAGGAGAGGTAGAAATAGCTCTAAGGCAAAAGTGTATAAAAATGGAGTTCAGCTTGAATTCAGCTTGAAAAAGGAAATTTCTTTTCTTTTTATATTCTGATTTCTCTTCTTTTTATGCTCGATTTTCTCTTCTTTTTGTATTCTGATCTGTGCCACTTATGCGTATTTCCATGCTTCGCGGATGTGTATCGCGTTCATTCCCAGGCTCTGGGGTGGGCGAATGTCATTTTCGGGCGTGTCGCCAATTGAGAGCACTTCCCAGGGTTCAAGCCCTAGGCCATCAAGAGCCATCTTGAAGAGCCGGGTATCAGGTTTCTTGATACAGTGGTCGGAAGACATAATTACGAAGTTGAATCGATCATATAAGTTCAGGAAGCGCAGTTCCTGTTCAGTAAAAACTCTCTGGGCGTTGGAGACAATGCACTTCGGAATATGCCTATATTTCTCAAGCAGGCGTAGACTTTGAGGGTAGGCCTCAAGTTTTCTTAGAGATGCGGTTCGGAATACCTTGGCCGTTTCAATCCCGAGCCAGAAAGGATCGATTTCTCTAAACGCATTTTCAGCACAGATCTCTGCAAAAATTTCTTCTATACGGATATCCGGGTGCTGCTGGCCTGAATTGCCCAACCTGCCTATGACCTTCCACCTGTATTCTTCTCTGAGCCGGTCGGGTTCTATCCTCACTCCCTGATAAAGTAGCCATCTGCTTACCCTTTCGTTTGTTTCTCTACTTCCTTCATCCGTTTTGATATCAATAAGAGTTTTATAACAATCAAAGATTAAACCTTTAATTTTTCCATTTTGGAGCATAGGGATTTTCCTTTTATTTTTTTGAAGTCTTTATGAATTTTGGGCTTTTGCTATACTTTCCTCTATTACTATTGAGATTAACCTTTTATTATATAGGTTTTATGCTAATATCTATATTGGTCATAAATACTAGTATATAGTTCACATTTCTATATAAAATCCCTCTAATATCATCCAGAGTTGAGAAAAAAATTATAAACTTTAATTATTATGGACAAAAGCATAAGCATTAGGAAAAGTCCTTAATAGAAGCACATAGGTATTCTAAATTTGCCAAAAGAAATACTGTAAATTTCCTAGGTTTGCATTTAGCAACTCAGAAAAAGAAATAATTTGAGAAAGACAAATAATTCGTTTTATAGAAATCAGTCCTTCAGGCCGAATTTCTCCCAGGCTTCTTCAATACTCATTGCGCGCATCCCCAGCTTTCTTGCAGGTGCTATTTCGTTTTCGTAAGAGTCTCCTATTGACATGACACACTTGGGTTCGAGTTCGAGGCCCATCTTTTTGAGCGCAGTCATAAAAAGCCTGAGATCAGGTTTCTTGTATCCTACATCCGATGAGAAGATCACGAAATCGAAATAGTCGTAGAGTCCAAGGAAACGGAGCTCCAGTTCGGAGAAAACCCTCTGCCCATTGGAGATTATGCACTTGGGAATATTTATGCAATGTTCAATCAGTTTTATGCTCTGAGGGAAAGGGCGGAGTTTTCGAATAGAAGCTGCCCGGAAAACTCTTGAGGTCTCTACTCCGAGGCTTTTCTCGTCAATTTTCCAGATCGAATTTTCCCTGCAGATTTCTGCAAAAATTTCCTCTACCCTTATTTCGGGATATATTTCCCTTGAATTCTCCATTTTCTCCCTGACCTTAAACATATAGGTATCCCATAAGTTTTCAGGCTTTATTTTTACTCCCTGGTAGGCTAACCATGCGCTCAGGACCTCATATGTTTCCAGGCTGTGTTCCTCAGTGTGGATATCGATAAGGGTCTGGTAGCAGTCAAAGATAACTCCTTTTACATGACAGCTCTCAAATGCTTTTTCTCCCTTTTCTGGGGAATGGCTCAGAAAAGTAACTTCACCTTTGCTTGTTTCAGGTTCGTGATTCCCCGATATGATCTCTCCTCCCATATCCCTTTTACTTGAGCTTTTACTTAATTACCTTTTATCTATAATTAATTGCTTTTAAACATTCACGTGCTTCTTTAATCAAATAGTTTCTATAGTTGCCCTGATGGAGCCTTGCCGAGCGGAGGAGTCCTATACTCATGAAAAAAGGCAAAACTCTGGTAACATAATTGAAATCCTTCTCATCGATGCTGTATTCCCAGAGAAAATTCCCTATATACGGTTCGGCTCTCCACCCTCCTCCTCTGTGCAGTTCAAACTCATTTTTAAGTTCTGCAGTGAGAATTCCGAGGTCTCTGACAGGATGCGCGTGGAGCCAGGAACTTTCGAAGTCGAGGGCATAGGGTTTACCTTTGTAAAATATATAATTGGAGGGAGTTACATCCCTGTGGACCATGCAGCCGTGTTCTCTGTTGAGCAGGGGGCTATACCACCATTGTCCGAGCAATATGTTAAAGCTCTCTCTAGTGTCGTGATCCAGTCTTAGATGGTCCAGCACGTCATGGTAGTTTCTGAATTCGTTTTCTTTATTGTAGGAAGATTTTGTATTTTCGTGAAGCTGCCGGAGCATGTGTGCAACCGAAGCAAGCTTCTCATAGAGTTTTTCTTCCTGGTTGAAATACCAGGCCAGAGATTTTCCAGGTATGTGTTCGGTTACAAGGACGCAATTGAACTTCTTATTGACTGCAAGAGGCTTTGCGACGTTTATTACGGAAGCAGCTTTTTTAAGGTTCCGGTACTCATTCATCATGCCTCTTTGAGGGTTATAATCTTTCAGTCGGCCAGTGGGTTCGGCAAAAAACTTTGCCATTACGCTGAAATTTTCACCCCTGAACTGATACCTGCAGACAGTATGGGAGGAGTTGTATTTAAAAACATTAACAGAACATTTTTTATTCCGTAGCCTATCTCCGACAACTTCTTCAACAAGCCAGTCCCTGAAAGGGTCTCCAGGGTTTAAAGTATTAACATGGCGATATGCCACCTCGAATTACCCCCAATTTTCAGAAATTTTCCACAGTTTCATTTTCTCCTAGCAGTATACTCTCATCTGAGGTAAATTTTGTAATAGAACAGCTGCCAGTCTTACGTTCTGATTCTGCTCTGCAATACTGGCAACAGTATACTATAGTTTGTATATATTATATTTATTGGTGTTTAACTGTAAGAGCTTATTCCTCTCTCTCAAGTTCAGGCCCGCCTACATCAGCTGTGTTATTGTATCCTCTTTCTTCCCAGTATCCCCTGTAAGGCGAATCGCTGAGCTCGATTCTTATTATCCACTTCACCCATTTATACCCGTATTTGCCTTCGGCTACAAGCTGAAGAGGAAAACCCCGATCAGGAGGCAGGGTTACATCGTTGAGCCTGTATGCTAGGATGATGTCGTTTTCTAGCAGGTAATCCTTATCAAGAGAAGTAGAATATCCATCTGCGCTATAAAAAATAACGGTAGTCACATTTTCCATAACCCCGGCTTCTTCAAAAAGATCTGCCATTCTCACTCCTGTCCATTTTGCAGTAAAGCTCCAGCCTTCCACGCAGTTCAGATCCACAACTCTCGAGACCTGGGGCAAACCGGTTATTTCTTCATAAGTAAGATTTAGAGGATTCTCCGCTAGCCCATCAACCTGCAGCCTGTAGCTCTCCCTATCAATATACTGAGTCCCTCTGATGGCATTATTTCGCTGCTGTGCTATTGGAGTTAGCGATTTTCCTTCGTAGGAAAGGTTTTCAGTCTCATTGTCATAGGTCACTGGCTCTTCCCTTTCTGAGATACAACCCGAAGTAATGGAAAAAATCATTGAAACGATCAGGAATAAAGGAATCAATTTCACTTATTTATTCCGCCCCCGGCTCTTTTCATGCTATATATCATTTTATTATATTCTTATCAAATCATTTTATTGTACTCTTATTAAACCATTTTATTATATTCTTATTATTCTCTCTTGAAAATATACATTCTGCCTGGATAAATGGATACTAGGAACAAGTATTGGAGTTGTGATTAGATAAAAATAGGATCAGTAGAGTAAAAAATAACCACGGGATAAGTAACAAACAAAAATAAGTAGTGAATAGAATAAAACCGAAAATAAAGAAATAGACTGAAAACAAAAAAACAGACTGAAAATAAAGCAATAAACTGAAAATAAAAAATTAAAAATATTAATAAAACATGAAGAAACTTCAGATCTTATTATACTCAATTTCTTCTTTTGTCAGGTAGCATGCAGGGTCATCTGCCCAGACATTCCCGTGTACGGCTTCAGCCCGTACCCTGAAATTCCCATTGCAAACATCAAGCCATTTGCATCGGGCACAGTTGTCTCCGTGGGCTTTTATCAAGGGTTTCCGGTTTTTGAGCCCGGCCATGAGTTCATCGCTCAGGTCACTCCAGATTTCACTGAACGGGCGTTCCCGCACATTCCCAAAGGAATAATGTCTCCAGAACTGGTCGGCATGTACCGAACCTTCCCAGGATACGCACCCTATACCTATTCCCGAGGAATTCCCCTGGTTCATGGAGAGAAGTTCAAATACCTCGGCAGCCCTTTCCGGATTTTCTTTGAGGAGCTTCATGTACAGGTAGGGACCGTCACAGTGGTTGTCTACGGTCAGGACTTCGGCAGGAAAGCCTTTTTCGTGCAGTTTCCTTGTCCTCTCTAGTATGAGGTCTACAGCCTGCCTTGATTCCTCAAGGGAGAGATCTTCGCTTACCATTTCCGAACCCCGGCCTGCGTAAACAAGATGGTAGAAACATATTCTTGGAATTTTCTCCTCTTCAAGCAGGTCAAAAACTGCAGGAATATCCCTGACATTTTGCTTATTGATGGTAAAACGTAACCCTACCTTTATGCCTTCATCCTGGCAATTGTGAAGTCCCCTTAAAGCCGCATCGAATGCTCCTTTCATCCCCCTGAATTTGTCATTCGTTTCTCTTATTCCGTCCAGTGAAACTCCTACATAAGAAAGCCCGACGTCTTTTAACTTTTTTGCAATTTCCCGGTTTATAAGTGTCCCATTTGTCGAAATTACAGCTCTCATCCCTTTTTCACGGGCATAGGCCGCAAGTTCGGGCAGGTCTTTTCTCAGGGTTGGTTCCCCTCCGGAAAAAAGTATTACCGGACTACCGAAGCTTGCAAGGTCATCGATAAGAGCTTTGCCTTCTTCGGTTGAAAGTTCGTTTTCAAATTCGATGTCCTTTGCCTGGGCATAACAATGGACGCATTTCAGGTTACAGCGTCGGGTCATGTTCCAGACCACTACTGGCTTTTTATCTTTTGAAAACTGCAGCAGATGAGAGGGAAGCATCTTTGATTCCCTTCCATAACGGAGGGCATCGGAAGGTTCCACGGTTCCGCAGTAAAGTTTTGAAATGCCTATCATGTCGATCCTTCAAAGTCTCAAAGCTGGCTCTTTATAGCTTTTAACAGCGCTTCAAAAGTGAACTCATCAGGAATTACGTTTGCATCGATTCCATATTTCTTCAGGGTATTTCCTGTAGGTGTTCCTATAGCTCCTATCACGGCCCTGTTAAGAGTCACTTTTATGGTTTCCTCTGCTTCCAGCCCTTTCGCATGTTTCATAAAGCCTTTAACCATCATGGAGCTTGTGAAGGCAAAAGCATCCACTTCCCCTGCAAGTGTGCGCTCAATCAGTTCTTTCTGGGCTGTCCCTTCAGGGATGCTGAGCGTGTATACGTGGGTCTCATAAACCGTAGCTCCGCACTTTTCAAGCCCTTCTACCAGGACTTTAGCCCCAAATGCACTTCTGGCAAGCTCCACGGTCTTTCCCTTTACCTCGGGGCAGAGAGCCTCTACAATTCCTTCGGAACTATAGTCTCCTGGCAGGAAAGAGTTCTTGATTCCTATTTTTATGAGTTCCTTCTCCGTATTAGGCCCGATTGCGATTACCCTGATTTTTTTAAGCTCTGCGATAAAGTTTTCTTTTTCGGTCCCAGAGAGTTTGTCCAGTGTAAAATTTATTCCGTTCGCACTGGTAAAAACTACATAGTCAGACGTTCCGGTAAGAACTCTCTCTACAAAGGGCTCAAAACCTTCATCTTTTATGCCTTCAAGTTTTATCATAGGGGCATATACAGGCTCAAAACCATAATCTCTGGCAAGAGCCTCTGATTTTTCCCTGTAGCTTTCCGGCCTCATGATTGCGAGGACCGGTACTTTTGCCTTCTTCTGTTCTCCTGTCATGTCCTGATCCCTTCACGTCCGTTAAAATTCCGTCCCTGTGAGCTGTTCCCCAAGGACCTCGTGAAGCCTGACAACATCTCCTACGACTGTAATGGCAGGGGCCTTCACTTTACGTTCCTTTGCAAGTTCTGCAATATTTGCAAGGGTTCCTACAGTTACTCTCTGGTCAGCCCTGGTTCCTCTCTCGATGACTGCAACAGGGGTGTCGGGGGACTTGCCGTGCTTCATCAGCTCTTCTGCGTTTCGGGCGAGCATCTTCACGCCCATAAGGATCACAATGGTTCCCCCGAATTTTGCCAGGGTTTCCCAGTCAAGCCAGCTCTCCGGTTTTGTGGGATCTTCATGTCCGGTTATGAAAGTGACCATTGAGGTGTTTTCCCTGTGGGTTACCGGAATTCCGGCATAAGCAGGTACTGCAATTGCAGAAGTTATTCCCGGCACGACCTCAAACTTAATGCCTTCGGCTACAAGTACCTCGGCTTCTTCTCCCCCTCTCCCGAAAACATAGGGATCGCCTCCTTTAAGCCTGACCACCATCTTTCCTTCTTTTGCTTTCTGCACAAGCACTTCATTAATCTCAGCCTGCGTCATGGTGTGGTTGCCTGCATGTTTTCCGACATCGATTTTTTCTGCACTTGCCGGCATTGAGTCCAGGATAGCTTTTCCAGGAAGCTGGTCATAGATAATTACTTCAGCACTATCAATCAGACGGCGGGCTTTCAGGGTAAGAAGCTCAGGGTCTCCAGGACCTGAACCTACAAGGTAAACTTTTCCGTAATTTCCTGACATATGACGACGGTTCCTTTTTTCCTTTATATCCCTATATCCCTTATAGATGATTTCTCTCTTCGCATGTTCTTTCATATCTTAAGTGGACACTTCTACCCCGCTGGAGAAACCAGATTGATACGATTATTACATCAGGGAAGAGAGCTTTCTTCTAAAAGGAAAGACTTGGTAGAATGTAGATCTGTAGGGTTTAAAGAGCTTTTATAATAAATAGTATCCCATCTTAACATAGTTTATTTACATAACTTGTATATATCAAACCTTATGTATCTCAACCTGCGCCCTGCTTCTTAAACTCAAGCGTTGAGCCGCAACCGTTGCGCCGAAACCGTTGCGCCGGTTTATCACGCCTCAATGTCGTTTTTGATCAAACTTTTTTTGAAAAAGTTTGCGTTAAAATGATAGCAATCAATAAATACCTCTTAAGTAC
>CAYSZA010000116.1:0-8444 GCA_964435275.1 uncultured Methanosarcinales archaeon
GAGGCATAGGGCTTGCAATCTGCATGCTCATAGGCACAGGAATCCTTGCATTGCCCGGCCTGGCTCTCAGCTTGGGAAATGTCCATGAAGCGATTCTTGGATGGCTCCTTATAACCTTCGTTACTATTCCGAGGATCCAGATCTGCTCCAGGCTTGGCCTGAGATTCCCCTCGACTGCAGGGCTTGCCGGCTATGCAGAGGAAGCAGTCGGGCCATGGGGCAGGTATTCTGTCTCCTATCTCGTAAGTGGCTCTTATCTTTTTGGGCTTCCTGCTGTTGCTTTTATTGGCAGTGAATATATGAGACAGTTTTTTAATCTGTCCGAACTGGGAGGAACCTTTTGTGCAATCCTTATTGTAAGCCTGATGTTTGTTTCAAACCTGTTTGGGATAAGATCTATCACTCTGATCAACTACCTGGCCCTGGCTGTACTTTTCCTGCTTATTGGAATGATTATTGTCTTTAACCTCGATTTTCTCGGTTCAGGGTTAAGGATTGCCGGAGAGCTTCTGAGCGGACATGGAAACGTGGACCCAAAGATAGTGTGGAATGTTACAGCCTTGATTTTCTGGGCTTTTCTTGGCTGGGAGAATCTTTCTTTTTCTCTTGGAGAGATGAAGGACCCCGAAAAAAATGTTCCCCGCTTATACTGGCTAAGCTTTGTTCTGGTCGCTGCAATCTATATTTTACTTGCCTTAATAAGCGTAGGAGCCAGTGCTACAGGAGTTTCTCTTAAGGGGGCTGCGGGTCTTTCCAGTCTGGTTCTTTTTACTCCAGGCGGAAGTTCTCTGATCTGGCTCATAATAGTAGTGCTTGCTGCAAACGCATGTTCCTGGAACTTTACTGCAAGCCGCCTGCTTTATTCCGGGGGCAGGACAGGTGTTTTTCCTGAGGTATTCGGAAAGCTTTCAAAAAGGAATATTCCCCTAGCAAGCCTTGTGACTCTATATGCCCTGTCAGGTTCTCTGATTACAGGGTGCTATCTTTTCAAGGTTCCTATTACGGCTATGATGCTGCTCGTAAACCAGAACTTCATTTTCCTCTGTGGCTTCATCATAATTGCTTATTTGAAAACAGAAACAAGCTGGCAGAAATGGATCTTTTCGGTTTTTTCACTTCTATCTTTGAGCTTTCTGGCCTCAGGATTTACGTGGAAGGTCATATATCCGGTCTTTCTGATAGGGCTTGGTTATTTCAGGTTTATCGTAAAAAAGGAAGATACATTATCTTCGCAGGCAGTAAATACACAGTCCAGGCAGGAACTCGTACTCCTTGAAGAATCCCAGGAACTCTCCCAGCCCACAAAACAGTAAGATCAGTCTTCTGGCAGTAACCTGGCCTGGTTAAGAGCCTATCCGAAAAAGTCAATAGTACGTTTTAAAGTTACAGCAGGTCTGTAATATCAATCATTAGTTCTGATTATGATACAGTCTATTTTATAGTATTTTTACGAAAGCTTATAATCTGACAGGCAGAGGTATGCTGGATGAGTTATCGAAAGAGAGTAAGCTTGCGAGATGCAATGAGAGGAACAATTGAAGAACCCCTGCTCCCTATGGTTCCGAAAAGCTTTGATTATATAGGTGATGTGGCCATAATTTCGATTCCTTCCCAGCTTGCGGCTTATAAAGAGGCTATTGCCTTGAAGCTGTTCTCCATGCGAGGCAACACGCGGGCTGTGCTCAATAAGGTGAGCAAGCTCGAAGGCAAGCACAGAATTGCGGACTTTGAACTTCTGCTCGGGGAATCCACGGAAACCGTTCACAGGGAAAATGGCTACACTTATAAGCTGGATGTTAAAAAAGTCTTTTTTAATCCCCGGCTGTATCCTGAGAGAGGGCGAATAGCCTCAAAAATTGCGCCGGGAGAACGCATTATAATTCCTTTTGCAGGAGTGGGCCCTTTTGTACTTCCTGCTGCAGGAAAGGGGGCAGAGGTGTATGCCATTGAGATAAATCCTGACGCCTGCGCCTGCCTGAAGGAAAATATCCGGATTAACAGGCTTGAAGGGCAAATAACCGTTATTCAGGAAGATTTTGAGACTTTTTTCCGGACCGAGAGTACTCCCCACCCTGGGAACGCTTCTCAGCCTGAGAAGTTTTCCCCGGATTTTAAGCCTGCACAGGCAGATGGAAAACCTGAAAATGACAAAAATGATGGAAATTGGAAAAGAGCCGAAAATAAAGCTTTCCCCGACCTGCCGGCCGGCCTGGATTCTGACGCAGGGAAGAATAAAGGACCTCATGTCCTGAAAAGAGGGTTCGACAGGGCTATAGTGCCGACCCCTTACGGCATGGACCGTTTTCTTGAGAATATCTCGAAGCTTGTAAGGAAAGACGGGTATATTCATTTTTACACCTTTAAAGCTGAGTCCCAGATTCCGGAATTAATTGAGGAATATGAAAAAATGGGACTTGAAGTGGAGTTATGCAGGCGCACCGGAAACGTCGCTCCAGGAATCAGCCGGTGGGTTTTTGACCTTATTAAGAAATAAGTTTGAAAGAAGATTGAAAAGTAAATATGAAAGGAGAAGTGTAGAAATTTTCAGTCCTCAAGCCCGATATGTTTAAGGAAATGATGATAATGTTCGGGAGGTAGCCGAGAATAAAAGGCCCTGGTTACAACCTCGCTCAGGGACGGGTGAATGTCCATACCCCGCATAATCGGCTCAGGACTTCTCGATTCGGTATACATAAGGGGAATTATCTGGTGGATAAGGACTGAGGCATGAGGGCCTATTATATGGGCTCCCAGGATTTTTTCTTCCTCTGCATCCAGAATCACCTTCACAAAATAGTCCCTGAGCTCCATGGCTGCTCCCTTTGCAGTATCCTCAAAGAACTTGAGACCTATTATAATTCTCTCCTCCCCGTACCTTTCCACAGCTTCCTGCTCTCCCATACCTGCTGCAGCAATTTCAGGATAGGAAAAGACTGCATGAGGTACGGCATGGTAGTCTGCCTTTACTTTTTCTTTCAGGATCGCATTAAGGTAAACTATTCCGGACTCGTAGTTCCCGACATGCTTTAGCAGGTATTTTCCGTTTGCGTCCCCGAATGCCCAGATATTCGGCTGCGAGGTCTCAAGATACTCGTTCACCAGAATCCAGCCCTGGATATCGGTTTTGATTCCGGCTTTTTCGGGGTGGAGAATATCGGTATTCGGAACTCTTCCTGTTGCCACGAGGATCTCGTCTACAGTAATTTCGATTTCCTGTCCTGAGTTTTTTTCCTTCGCTACGACCGTTTTCTGTCCTCTGGCTTCTTTCCGGACCTCTATGGCTTCATGGTTCGTAATAACTTTCATGTATTTTGACATTTTCATCTTTGCAAGCTTCGAAATCTCGGGCTCTTCCTGCGGAAGAAACTGGGAATTTCTCCCTATAACTGTGACTTCTGCTCCCATAGCCGAGAAAAAGTGCCCGTATTCGGCTGCGATATAACTTCCTCCCAGGATGGCGAGCTTTTCAGGGCATTCCGTGAGTTTAAGTACAGTGTCGCTTGTAAGGTATCCCGCTTCTTCAAGGCCTTTAATGGGAGGAATTGCAGGTCTTGAGCCGGTACAGAGGAAAATCATTTCGGAGTGAAGGGTTTTTTCGCCTACTTTCAGGGTATAAGGAGAGATGAACTCTGCACTTTCGTGATAGTAGTCAAGGTACGGATTTTCAACCAAACTCTGCCTTATGGCCTCTATTTCTTCTCCTATTTTCCTGCGCATCCTTTCCATAATCGCAGTGAAATCAATACTCTTTATTTCAAGCTCAATTCCGAAAGTTGACGCGGTCTCAACTTCCCTGATAAGTTCGGCAGGATATAGCAGAGTTTTCGAAGGGATACACCCTCTGGTAAGACAGATCCCGCCTGGTTCGTCTTTATCGATAACGGCAATTCTCATTTCCGGTTTTGAATCAATGATAGGATTTATATAGTTCATTGCAGAACCCGTTCCTATCACAATGAGGTCGTAATTCTCCATGCTTTCCCCTCACCGCCGATTATGGCTTGCAGCTTTGTCAGTTATAATACAGTGATTTATTTATGTTTATACTTATATGGTCAGAAGTTTCTTTAGATTTCGTGTATAAGCCTTGAAGAATAAATTAGCATTAAGCCCTGGAATATTCTGAAAAAATAAAGTTTGGAATGAGTCTGAAACTAGATAAGGTTTGGTAAATTCTGAATAATTAAGGTTAGGGATTTTTGAAAAATAAAATGAAGCAAAAGTTATTTTATTCATTGGGTAATCTCTAAAGAGTTTACGTAGATTTTTCCGATCGCAACTAAAAAATTTATTTCTTTTAAATTTTAATCTGTATTTAAACCAGTTTTGAAGAAAAACAAGTATTTATTTATAAAGATAAGCCCATTCTATGTAACTTCTCACGAAGATTAAAAAACAAAAGATGTCTATAATGAACAGAGCTGCCCGGTTTTTCAAAAATGGAAATTCCTGCCAGGGGATTCCTGTAATACATATTCTGTATCTCCTGCTCATTCTTATAGCTCCTTTTGCAGGGGTAAATCTTCTTTTTCTCCTGTCGGTCGTGTTTTTCCTGGGAGCTCGGTTCTCGGGAGACACTCTTTCCTGCAGCAGAGACGTCACCAGCCTTGCTTTTTCCCTGGCTCTCATGCTCTTTGTCTCCGTAATTTCGGGGGACTCTTCTTACGCCTACCCTTTTTACATAGTACTTGCAGCATTTGCGGTTGCGGCAGTGGGAAACCATAAGACCTCTTTTTCTGAAGCAGACCCTGTACCTGACTTTAACTCAAGGCGAAACCGAATTAAAAAAAGGAGTTTTTCAATTCTCTGGAGTTCGGCTTTCCTGGCCCTTCGGATTGCTGCTGCATTCCTTGCCGCAAGCTGGATTGTCTACTGGCAGGAACTTCCGGTTTCATACAATCTGGTCTTCTTTATAGCTGTTATCGGGGCGGTTACAGGTTCACTTTTCGAGTCAATCCCCTCCGAAATAGATAAGAATATTTCGGTGCCGCTTGGCGCAGGGATGACGATGTGGATTTTTGAGGAGTTCAGGTACTGGGTACCTCCTGAAAAAATGGTCGTAGCGCTTGTCTTTTCGTTTTTCCTGGGTGTGCTGGCTTACAGGGCGAAGATCGCAGATGTCTCGGCCCTCCTGAGTGCCGCCCTGCTGGGAGTCCTGATAATCGTCTTCAGCGGGCTTTCCTGGTTCCTGCTTCTACTAACGTTTTTTATTCTCGGAGGCGGGTTTACAAGATACAAGTACGCGTACAAAGAATCCATAGGGATTGCACAGGCTAAAGACGGAATCCGAAGTTACGAAAATGTATTTTCGAACAGTATGGCAGCCCTTGCGCTGGCAGTAGCATACGGAGTTTTTCCGGAGCACAGCCTTCCGATTATCTATGCCTATTTGGGCACGGTTGCAACGGCTACCGGAGATACTCTGGCAAGTGAAATAGGAACAACGGCAAAAGGAAGACCAAGGATGATAACAACCCTGAAGCTCTCTGAACCCGGAGCTGACGGGGCAGTGTCACTGCTTGGCGAGTTTGCTGCAATCTTCGGCTCTGCAATAATAGGAATTCTTGCGTACTTACTGGGAGTTTCGGACAATTTTGTATTAACAGTTCTTATCACAACTGCAGGAGGCTTTTTCGGGACAAACATGGACAGTTTCCTTGGAGCTACACTTCAGAAAAGAGGGATACTCTCAAACAGCGGGGTCAATTTCCTGGCAACCTTTGCAGGAGCAGGAATCTCCGCAGGTATATATTATTTTATAACCTGAATCAGGGCACGTAACAACTTTTACAAAACAATTCCTATCTCCAGAGAGAACTCTGAGGTTCTCAGTTCTCTTGCACTCTTTCCTCAGATTCCCTATTTTCTAAAAGAAGTATCCATTTATATTTTCAGGGACATATCATAAATGAAACAGAGTTACTGAGATATTCCATTTCTCTTTCATTCTATTTTTCATTAAGCTTACAGGAAGGTATCAGATGACAGAAATCGAGTACGAAGGCAAGAAAATCCTGCTTGTAATCGCCCAGGAACAGTTCAGGGATGAGGAATGTTTTGTTCCAAAGCAGCTTTTTGAAGCTGCAGGAGTAAAAGTTACCATTGCTGCCGAATCTGCTGAAACTGCGAAAGGAATGCTGGGGGGTACGATTAAGCCTGATATTACGATCTCTGACGCCAGAATTGACGATTACGACGCAATAGTAATCGCAGGGGGATCAGGCTCAAGAAAGTACCTCTGGGAAAATAAAGCTCTGGAGAAACTCGTAAAGGAGGCGGATGCCCGAAAAAAAGTGGTTTCTGCAATTTGCATCTCTCCCGTGGTGCTGGCAAGGGCAGGCGTCCTGAAGGGTAAAGAGAGCACGGTTTTCAAAAGCCCGGATACGGTACGCGAACTTGGGAAACATGGGGCGGTCTATATGGACAGGGATGTAGTGGTTTCGGGTCGAGTGGTTACAGGGCGAGACCCTGCAAGTGCTGACGCGTTTGGAAAAGCCGTACTTGAGGCACTGAAAAAAGTTTAATTTCCGTATTAAGGCCCTTTAAACTGGCAAATTTCCCTAAAAACCTTATATACAGACTTCCTTTCCCGAAAAAACATTTTGAAAATTCTGAATTCTCCGGTTATCGGGTGTGCTTTTTATGACAGATGAACTTGAAGTTATACTGGATTATCATCAGGCAAGTAAGCACAACTTCAAAGCTTATGCTCCTGGCCCCCGTCGGCTAGACATGCCAACCAAGCCAGATCCCTTTCTTAATTATCATGGAGTTCGACTTTTAAATCTGGATCTCTGGAGCGATGAGCAGATCAAGGCTGAGATTTTCCCTGCTTATGAACAGGCTTTCTCACCGGAAAAACTCAAGACTTCTGAACTGAACGCGAAAACGATTTCCAGACTTTTTTTTGACAGCTTTGCCATCTCGGCCTGGAAAATGGCAGGAGATACAAAATGGTCTCTTCGAGTTAATCCCTCAAGTGGAAACCTTCATCCTACCGAGGTTTACCTTCTTTCCGGTCCTGTAAAGGGGCTTTTGAAAAATCCCTCGGTCTGCCATTATGCTCCTCTGCCTCATGCCCTTGAACTCAGAGCCGAGTTCTCCCGCAGCATCTGGGAGCATTTAAGTTCGGGCTTTCCTGAAGGCACATTTTTCGTGGGCCTTTCCTCAATTTACTGGCGGGTTTCCTGGAAATACGGGCTCAGAGCCTTCCGATATGCGCAGCATGATATAGGGCATGCAATTGCTGCCCTGACCTTTGCCGCTGCCGGGCTAGGCTGGAAAACAAGCCTGCTTGCGGATATGGGTTCGGAGGAAATTGCAGCACTTCTTGGTATCTCCGGGAACAAAGGCCCTGAAAAACAGGAGCCTGCCTGCCTGCTTGCGGTCTATCCGGCAGGAGAAACCTGTACCAGAGGCAGACTCCCTTCCGAGGTAGTTTCGGTTTTCAGAAGGCTTTCCTGGGAAGGTGTTCCTAACAGTTTAAGCCCAAAGCATGTTGAATGGCTGGGTATTGAAAAAGTTGCTCTGGCAGTTCAAAAGAAAGAAACCGATTATCTGGAAAAAAGAAAAGAACCAGAACCGGGTACGCAGGCCATTTCAGCCCTGAAAGCCAGTGGTCTTAAGAATCTATATGACCTCGAAACCGTTCCCCTGCGCAGCGTCATCCGTGGAAGGAGAAGCGCTATTGAAATGAATAACAGCGCATATATGGAAAATGAAACCTTCTATGCGCTGCTGCAAAAAACTCTTCCGGAAAACAATCCTATTTTCAATTCCCTTGCTTTCTGTTCCTTTACTCATTTGCTGCTTTTTGTAAACCGGGTAAAGGATCTTCTTCCGGGGCTTTATATTTTCCTTCGCAAACCCGGGGAAAAGGAGAAGTTTAGAGCAGCCATCAGGCCGGACTTTTTATGGGAAAAGCCAAAAAGCTGCCCGCCAGACCTTGAGTTCTACATGCTTATGGAGGAAACCCTGCATTACTTTGCAGCCCAGCTTTCCTGCGCGCAGCGGAAAGCCGCAGACGCCTGTTTTACTGCCTGCCTGCTCTCGGAATTCGAAGGGCCCCTGAACAGGTTTGGCGCCTGGATATATCCCTACCTTTTCTGGGAATGTGGAATTTTGGGGCAGCTCCTTTATCTTGAAGCCGAAGCAAATGGCCTCAGGGGCTGCGGGATAGGATGTTTTTTCGATGACCCTCTGCATGAAACCATAGGGCTCAAAGGGCTTGAATATCAGGATCTCTATCATTTCGCTGTGGGCTCACCACTTCAGGAGATAGGCGTTATTACGCTTCCTGCATACGAAGAGTAATTGTTATTCTTTTTCCTATTGTTTTTAGTTATTTTTAACTCTTTTAGTCCTTTTTCAACTTTTTTATTCTTTTCTCAACTCTTTTTACTCCTCTTTCTGCTCTCTGTTTTCTTTACTCTTCCCTCTTCTCA
>CAYSZA010000117.1:0-8427 GCA_964435275.1 uncultured Methanosarcinales archaeon
TTTGATAATAAAATTCTTGTTCTCTGTTATATCAATAAGTCTTAACCATTTGTTTTGTTTTAATAACTTAGTTCAGATAAATAAGATAAAATTTCATTTTTTTAATTGTATTTTTGAAGGCATATATTTGAATCAAAATCCTTTTTGATTCAAAAAGGCATCGTAAGAGAAAATTTGCTCAAAATATCGGTTATATTTGGCGCTGTCCTTCAGAGATTTAATTCGATCAGATGAAGAAGATGAAGATTTTTTGAGAGTGAATTTCTGAGAGTTTGTAGCATGTTAAAGACAAAATATATAAAGGCCGATATATATTATTCATTGGGGATATATTTCCATATACATGCTATATGAATGGAGGTAGAGATTATTGGGAAAATAAAGTTTTTTGGAACTATGCTTGTTATATCAATGATCATCTCATTAATGTTATTTGCTTCCGGTTGTGCACAAAAAGCACCGGAAAATGAAACTAAAAAAATAGAGAATGAAAGCAAGAATGTAACAAAGGAAGCTGAGGGGGTACCTCAAGAAGCTGCAAATGTTGTAGAGAAAAGTGATCAAAATATCATGCAAACATTAGCCAATAGAAACTTCGTAACCCTTGTTCAGCTCATAAATGTTGCAGGACTTGAGAAGCCTCTGGCTGGGGAAGGAATTTATACTGTTTTTGCTCCAACTGATAAAGCCTTTGCCGAACTTCCGAACGGCACGGTTCCTGCGCTCATGAACAATACTACGGAACTGAAAAAAGTCTTAACCTACCATATTGTTGCTGGTAAGATATTGATGAAAAAAGATATTGAAAACATGACAAGTATCAAGACACTCGAAGGAGGAGAACTCACTGTCAATGTGACTGCTAATGGCATTAAGGTTGGAGGCGCAAACATAACAGAAGCCGACATCGCAGCCAACAATGGGGTAATTCATCAAATAGACAAAGTGTTAATCCCACCGCAGTGAAAAAGAAATAACAGGAGCGATTAAGAAAAGCGAAAAAGTTCCTGATATCCTTTAATCATTTAATTTTCTTTTTTAATTTTCAATCTTTTCAATTCCAGATCCTTGAGTTCAGTTACTGAGAAAAAGTAACCAAAAGATGAAAAATGTAATCAAAAGGAATCTTCAAATTCACCAAAACTGAATTATTATCCAAAGTTAATTATGGTAGCTTGGGCTCTCATTCACTGATCCATGCCTTTGCTTCAGGAAGCTCTTCATTCTTGTAGGTCCTTACTGGAAAAGGAACAATAAACTTAAAGATCTCAACAGTACTGTTCACCCAATCCACGTCTGAAACAACTGCGATCTTTTCAAAAGCTGTAAGGTGCTGTATGCCAACCTTGGCATCCTCCAGCATTGCATTAAGAGTAAACCACTCGAGTTCTTTATCCATTTGATAAAGAATACGAACCTTCCCGTACTTTCGGATTTTTTCCTCAACAGCAGGAATTAACACATTTTTGTAGTCGTCTCCAGTTACCTCTCCACTTACATTGACTGCTACGACGTTTTCCGGCAAACCCAGTATAATCTCTATCATTTAACTCCCCCTTTTAATTTATAATAAGTGTAACGCCCCACCAGCTATTCAACTGCTTTTCCCGTAAATCACTGTCCTGTTATCAGTTCAATGGAACTTGCTTTGCCTTATGCCATCAAATTTTGATTTTTTAATTTATTATTTTGAACGAATATAAGTTTTGGCTCGAACCAGTACAGTTCACGACAAATCAAAAAGATACATCAAGATAAATAGAACTAAAAGTTTCAGTTAAAATTTTCCTCAGTAGAATGACCAGAAGTTTGTTGAAAGAATGATACTCCATTGGCAATATTCACAGCATTTGTCATCCCGAAACTGAGATAAACTAAGATTGCAGGTAAGTCTCCAGTTACCAGGACAAAGACAACCCTGCTTCCAGTGCTACCCGTTGTAGTTCTCGGTTAATCCCGTCAACTTTCGCTAGCGTAAATTCCGCACAAAGGATTATACGGAAACAAAGAATCTATTTATCACTGGAGGTTCAATCTTTCCTAAGGGAAAAAACAAATATGGTAAAATGGGGTACCGGCTCTGGAAGACGATATTATAGAGGTTAATAGCCTTGAATATTTTTTCGGCGAGGTAAAAGCGGTCGATAACATCAGTTTTACAGTAAAAAAAGGAGAGATTTTCTCTTTCCTTGGGCCCAATGGGGCCGGGAAAAGTACTGTAATCAATATTCTTACCACCCTCCTGCCCGTGCAGAAAGGGAATGTAAAAATTGCAGGCCATGATTTGAAAAAAGAGCCTGAAATGGTCAGGGAGTCCATAGGGATTGTTTTTCAGGAGCTGACGCTTGACAGGGATATGACAGTAAGGGAGATTCTGGAATATCACGGGAGGCTTTATTCCATGCCAAAATCAGCCAGGCAGGCACGGATTGATGAGCTTCTCGGCCTTGTCGAACTTGAGGGTAAGCGGGATACCCTGACAAGGCATCTCAGCGGCGGCATGAAACGCAGGCTTGAGATCGCACGGGGGCTTATGACCCGGCCGAAAGTGCTTTTCATGGACGAGCCTACAATAGGACTTGACCCCCAGACACGGATAAGGATCTGGGACTATGTAAGGGACATTAACAGGCAGGGAACAACTATTTTCCTGACAACCCATTATATGGATGAAGCCGACCAGCTCAGTGACAGGATAAGCATTATAGATCACGGGAAGATCGTTGTCACAGGCAGGCCCTGGGAATTAAAAAACACGCTTGGTGAGGACGTTATATATCTGGAGACGAGTGACAACTGGACAGCTTCAGACCTGCTGAAGAAGCTCGAAAGTGTAAAAGGAGTGCGGGAAAAATCGAAAGGAATAATTATCATGGTCAATGCAGATGGGACCTATCTGCTGCCTGAAATTATGGAGAAACTTCGAAATGGGGGGATCAGGATCAGGGCTGTAAATCTCAAAAAGCCCTCAATGGACGATGTTTTTGTTCATTACACAGGCAGGGAATTGCGGGATACAGGCACAGAAAAGAGTTCGACGGTGTCCCTTAAGGCAGGAGGTCGCTAGAGATGCACACGGGTTTTCTTACTATCTACTGGCGGGATATGTTGAGGTTTGTCCGGTTCCGAACTCTCCTGTTTACTTCCCTTGTCCAGCCTGCCCTCTGGTTAGCTTTCTTTGGGGTAGCAATGTCAAATAATTTTGATAGGCTGACTGCAACCATGCCAACTGTTCCCGGTGTAAGGGCCGTCGGCTACCTGACCTTTATAGGCGCAGGCGTTATTGCCATGACCACACTTTTTACAAGCCTTTTCGGGGGAACAGTGCTGCTTTTTGACAAAAACTGGGGACTTATGCGAGAGACCCTTTCAAGCCCTCTGCCGAGAATTCATATAATCATAGGGATAGGGCTTTCAGCCATGACAAAGTCTCTTATCCAGGCTACTGTCATAATGGGCTTCGGGCTTCTGCTTGGAGTCCAGTTCTTCGAAGGATATACTCCAGCACAGCTTTTATTCTCCCTGCTTGGAATCATGCTTTTCATAGGGGCGTTTTCTCTCGGGTTTCTTTTCTTTTCGGCCGCAATAGCAATAACCATGGAAAGCCCGGAAGGAATGCAGGCCGTAATAACCCTGCTTACCATGCCTTTCTTTTTCACGAGCAATGCACTTTATCCTGCGAATTCTTTTCCTCCTTTGCTCAGGGCCCTTTCCACAGTTAATCCGCTAACGCATCTTGTCAGCGGAATCAGGTACTTTGCAATAGGAAGCGATTTCTCGTCAATCGGGCTCCGTTATACTTACACTCAGGGGGAGGTCCTTGTTTCCTTCCTGGCTCTTCTGGCTTTTGCGGTAATAATGTTTCTTATTGCAAGGTGGAGGTTTACCAAGGTTACAGTCACATGATCCACATATTCGAAACTCAGTCAGATAGTACAAAACGCAGAAAAATCCGAATTCAAAACATAATGTAAGAGAAAATAGTCGGTATAGAGGGAATTTCATGGCATGCGTACATAGAAACATGATAAAAATAAGTGATGTGGAGCCGGGCTCAAAGGGTTGCGAGGAGTGCCTGAAAAGCGGGGACAGATGGGTACATCTGAGAATCTGCCTGACCTGCGGACATGTGGGCTGCTGTAACGAGTCAAAAAACAGGCATGCAACAAAGCACTTTGAAGAGACCGGACATCCGATAATCCAATCTTTCCAGCCAGGAGAAGACTGGAAGTACTGTTATATTGATCGCCAGTACCTTGAATAAAAAGTTGACAGGAACGGATTCAGAGTACCGAAAACCTCACCTCGTTGAAAGAACCTCTTTTTAGGAACTTAGTTTCAAAAAATATATCCATTTTTTATCCGTTTTATCTTTGATTAAATAAAAAACAATTAGATAAAAATAAATCAACAAGGGAAACAAACAGATAAAAGAAAGATAAACGGGGAAAGGGGTAGCAATGAGTTTAGCAGGTCAAACAGCTCTTATAACCGGGGGGAGCAAAGGGATAGGGAGAGCCATCTGCCTCGCTCTGGCAAAAGAGGGAGCAAACGTTATCATTGCAGCAAGGAATGAGAGTGAGATCAAAGAGACAATGGATAAATTAAAAGCAATGGGTTCTAAAGCCCTTGCTATCCGGACTGACGTGAGGAGTGAGGAGGACGTTAGACGTCTTATCTCAACGACAATTGATAGATGCGGAAGGCTTGACATTCTTATTAACAATGCGGGAGTTGCCTGTAAAAAAAGGCTGGAAGAGACCACCCTTCAAGAATACGACAAAATTATGGATACCAACCTAAAAGGAGTCTTTCTCTGCACGAAATATGCAATTCCGTACATCAGAGAGAGCAAAAACGGAAAAATCATCAATATATCCTCAATAGGAGGACTGCATGGGCTTCCTGATTTTACCGTATACTGTGCCTCAAAATTCGGAGTGAACGGTATGACGGAGTCCATTGCCGCCGAGCTTGAAGGTGAGATAAAAGTCTATGCAGTCTGTCCTGGCGCTGTGGATACGGATATGTACAGGTCGATCTTTTCGGACAGACCCCCACTCAAACCCGAGCATATTGCGGAAAAGGTTCTGGAACTTGCCTCGTCTGATTCAAAAGTTACATCCGGGAAGATAATCGAGATACAGGCTCCTCCAGTCCCTCAGCTTTAATGGTTGAAATCCATAAGGATAGACCTCCGGCAGTTCTGTGGCAGTTCTGGCAGACTTATAGTTGGTAGCTTGGTAGATTTATGATATCTACATCATCTTTTTGCCAGGTCTTCTTGCAAAGTCTTCTTGCATCCTTTTGCCGGAGTTCCCTTTTCCTTTTAAGAGATAGACAGTTCTTGATTACAGTTCAGAAATATTGCTTCCAAAATTATATCCTTATCGTACTTGATAATTAATAAAATGACTGTAGAGTGACTGCTATGAGATTGAAAGGCCAGACAGCCATTGTAACCGGCGGGGGAAGAGGAATTGGCAGTGCTATCTGCCTATCACTGGCAAGAGAAGGAGCCAACATTGTCATTGTCGCAAGAAACGAAAGAGAAATTCGAGAAACTGCCAGGTTGGTGGAAAGGGAAGGTAGAAAAGCTCTTGCGGTAAAGACTGACATTCGAAAAGAAGAGGAAGTCATTGACATGGTTTCAAAGGCAATGAATGCTTTTGGAAGAATTGACATCCTCGTGAACGATGCAGGAGTGGCATACAGGAAATATCTTGTGGAGACTTCAACCGAAGAATATAATGAGATTATGGATACAAACGTAAAAGGTATGTTTTTTTGCACAAAGTATGCTCTTCCCCATCTGCTTAAAAGGGGAGAGGGCAGGATTGTAAATATGTCTTCAGGGGCAGGAAAGCATGGCATACCGAAGCTTTCGATATACTGCGCTTCAAAATTTGCAGTAATTGGTTTTACAGAGTCTCTTGCTTACGAAGTAGGAGGTGGGCTCCAGGTTTATGCAGTCTGTCCTGCAGGTGTGGATACCGACATGTATCACTCGCTTTTTTCAGATGAGCCTGTTCTCAAGCCAGAAGATGTTGCAAACAAAGTTTTGGAACTTTGCTTACCGGAAACGACTCTTCCTTCAGGTTCTTCAGTCGAGATTTACAGGCGGCCTATGAAGATAGTCTGATTTCGATGTTTGACGGAAAACAGGTATTAATTTTGAATATAAGGTGGAACTTTGAATTTAAGGTGGAAATATGTTCAAAAACCGTAAAGATGCGGGGGAAAAACTTGCAAAAGCCCTTGAAAAGTACAGGGCAGAAAATCCGATTATTCTTGCCATTCCACGCGGGGGAGTGGAGGTTGGCCTGCAGGTCGCAGGCAAACTGAATGCTGATTTTTCCCTCATTATTGCAAGGAAACTGCCTTTTCCGGATAACCCTGAAGCCGGATTCGGGGCAATAGCCGAGAACGGGAGTACATTCATTTTCGAAGATGCAAGTTACTGGCTTGCAGGGGAGACCATTGAGCGGATCAAACAGCAGCAGATTGCCGAGATCGAGAGACGCATAAAAGCTCTCAGAGGAGGAAACCCCCTGCCCGAGCTTGCGGGAAGAACCGTAATTCTCATTGACGACGGAATTGCAATGGGCTCTACAATGCGAGCAGCCATTGAGCTTTGCAAAAACAGGAAAGCCGGAAAAATCGTGGTTGCAGTGCCTGTAGCAGGAAGAGAGGTTGCAGAAGAACTTCAGGAGAAAGTGGACGACTTCATAGTGCTAGATATTCCTGCATACTTCAGGGCTGTCGCTCAGGCCTACGAAAGGTGGTACGATGTCTCGGATGAAGAGGTGCTCGATCTGCTAAGAGAGAGAATAAGGGAAAAAGAACTTAAAGATCATGAATTTCATGGGCTCGAAGTCTGAAAAATGTCTTCTCCGAAAACTTTTTTCTAAAAAGTTTTATCAAAAAGCTTCTTTAGTAAAAAATCAGAAGGGCAGGTACATATAAGTATAAAAGACTCAAGTATTAAAGACTCGAAGGAAAAGGTCGGTAAGCTTTTCAAGCACTTTCTTCAGGTATGACCTAACATTCTTTGTTTCTGAAGTCTCCTTTTCCTTTGTTATTGAAGTCTCTTTTTAGATATTTCTACCGAAGTTCCGGAAAGGCACATCAGGATAAAAACCTTACGTTTTTTTTGATAACGGAAAACCTTTGTTCTTACAGGATTTGTCCTTCTTATTCTCCATAATGGAGACTTGAGGCTGCTAAAGCTGAGATAATGAGTATACACATACCAAAAATAGTCATATATAGATCTATAGATTATATAGAGTGCTTCAAAATATATGGAAACTATAAAATATAATGAAATTCTGGGATTACATACAGGCTCTAGATTTAGAAGAATATTCAGGGATCAAATAACGATTAATCACCACTAAAGCTGAAAAACGTGGATTTTATAGCAATTATATAGTTTATAAGAATTTTTAAGTTTAAACTTGTGGAGTAGAAAAAATGGATTTACTTGTCATAGCGCTTATTTTAGCAGGCCTTTACATGGCCTGGAATATAGGGGCAAACGACCTCGCAAATGCTATGGGCACTTCAGTAGGAACAGGAGCATTAACAATCAGGCAGGTGATTGTTCTTGCTGCTGTCTTCGAATTCCTTGGTGCGGTGCTTTTCGGAGAGCGAGTCACTTCGACAATAGCAAAAGGAATTGTTCCGATTGATAAAATCAGCATTATTCACCCGGATATTGTAGTTCTGGGTATGCTGGCTGCAATTCTTGCAGCAGGCTTCTGGGTAACCCTTACAACCTTTTATAACCTTCCCGTTTCGACCAGCCACTCTATCGTTGGTTCGGTACTTGGCTTCGGACTGGTCGCAGCCTATAAAGGGATTATCACTTTTTCTGACATTCACTGGGGAGAACTTACAAAAATCGCTGCCAGCTGGGTTATATCTCCGGCCCTTGGGGCTGTCCTTGCTTATATTACCTTTTCCATAATAAGGAAGCTATTCCTTCACAGGGCCAGGGATCTTCCACTAGTTGAGAAAAAATTCATATCCTTACAGCTCATAACTGCCTGCTACATGGCATTTGCACATGGGTCAAACGATGTGGCAAACGCCGTAGGTCCTCTCGCTGCTGCGCTCAAGGTTATGGGAGTAATAGGAGTAGACATCCCTATATGGATACTTGTGGTGGGAGGCCTTGGTATGGTAGTAGGAATGGCAACCTGGGGCTATAAAGTGGTCGAAACCATTGGCTCGAAGATCACGGAACTTACCCCAACGCGCGGTTTTTCCGCAGAGTTTGCAACCGCCTCAGTGGTTCTGCTTCACAGCTACAGCTCCCTTCCGATTTCGACTACCCACACGCTTGTTGGTTCGGTCATAGGAGTCGGGCTTGCAGGCGGGATTGCAGCCGTTGACCTGCGCGTGATCTGGAGGATTATTTCT
>CAYSZA010000118.1:0-8402 GCA_964435275.1 uncultured Methanosarcinales archaeon
CCTTTATAGCCATAACTCTTATCTTCGATTTTTCAGCGTAGCCTAGGACCCAGAGTGTCATTGTTTATCCTGATATATGAATGATATAAGTAAGCTTCCTTCCAGACCTGTAAATTTCCCTTCGAAATTAAAACTTCGAAGTTTTAAAAGTAATAGTCATGCTGTCCTCTTAGCTTCCAGCTAAACTCTAGCAGCATAAGCTTGCATTTACAGGCGAAAATCTCTTCAATTATATTAAATTTTGTTAAATTCCATTAAGTCTATTCTACATTTTTAGCGTTTTCCGGAGTGCACTCTTTCATATAAACCTTCCTGAGCACACCTTCAGTATCTGTTTTTTCCTCTCATTTGCACTCAACTTATAAGCACCATGATATAAATATTTTATCACTTATTTATTATATAAATAAACGCTCTCTTGTATTTTCTTTGAAAATTGGTATTAGTAAAGGTATTTTTTAAAGAGATATCTTCATAAATTGCTTGCATGGGTACATCAAGAAGCGTTCAAAGGGAGATTTAAAGAATTTTTAAAGAAGATATTTGAAGGAATTTTTTAAAGGAGTGCTTGAAAGAAATATTTATCGAAAATGCTGGATTAGAAGTCCTATTCATATAGAAACCGGTTTTATGTTAGAAGCTGTACTGTCTGTTACCTTTTAAAATCGATTTTATATAAAGAAGCGCAAAATCCCCAGATATTTAGCTAGAGGTACAGATCTTTAGCCAGGTATTTACAAGAGTGCCCTTTTCTTTGCCATTTGCTTTTTGTTCAACCTTTTTCTTAAAAAGGTTACGGTTTATAAGCATGCTCCTTCCGTTGCAAACCTGCACCTGCAGCTTCTGACTTCCTTGAGGTTTTCTATCGTATCCGAAATAATCTCAAAGATTGCATCCTGAGCTTTTCCCACAACCTCAGTGACCTCATCGGCTGTCAGTTTCTGCGTGGTCATTCCGCATGCCTGGTTTGTAACAATGGCAAGAGAAGCGTAACAGAGACTGAGTTCTTTTGCAAGGATTACCTCAGGCACTCCAGTCATGCCCACAACATCTGCAAACTGGCTCATCATTCGAATTTCTGCCCTGGTCTCAAAACGCGGGCCTTCCGTGCACGCATAAATTCCTTCGGTATAGGGAAGCCCCTGTATTTCCAGGGCAGTTCTGAGGGCTGTCCTGATTTCCGGGCAGTAAGGCTCAGAGACATCGACATGTACCGTTCTGTCGTCATAAAAGGTAGAAGGCCTGTTCCGGGTGAAGTCTATGAAATCGTCGAGTACTACGAAACTGCCCACCGGATGCCCTCTCATTGACCCTACGGAATTTGTGGAGATTACACGCTTTGCCCCGATGGAATGTACTGCCCAGATATTGGCCCTGTAATTGATCCTGTGTGGTGGGATATGGTTTTCTCCTGCATGCCTGGGGATTACTGCGACTTTTATTCCTCTTATAGTAGTGAGATAGGCGGTAACTCCTCCATAAGGAGTATGTACCGGCTGGCTTTCAAACTCCCTATATGAGTTAAAGCCAACGCCACCGAGCACTGCAATTTCAACGTCTTCAATTGCTTTATCCATTTTGTCTCCCTGATGGTTATTGTTACCCCGATTTTCAATTTCTCCTTAGACTCCTGGGATTTAGTTTTTCTATCAGAGCCTGCGGTCAGGCGAGTTTTTTCTTTCTTCTTTCTCTTCCTTGACCTTCTTTTTTGGAAGCCTGGTTTGACACGCTGTATTTTATGCCGGCAAGAGCTATCAGAATTGCAACCGTGATCGAATACACAAAATACTGGAGTGCAAGGGCTGAATTATTAGTAATGCCTTCTGAAAGAGAAGCTGTTGCTAAAATGTATGTGCTTGCACCCCAGAACAGCAGTCCGGTTGCGATCACAAAGAGCGAGATTGCCACATTTTTATATATGGGTTTGTCTTCCATCCTCAGATCGAAGATTTTTCCGAGATCTGCAAGCAGCAGGGCTCCTGCATACCACCAGACTGAGGCATTAATAAATACCGAGATGAGCGTAAGAGTTCCATGATACCAGACCCCTTCTGCCGAATAAAGTTTCCATACTTCCATAGCCCCGTACGCTGTTGCTACAAGAGTGGTAAGCAAGGCAGCGGTATAGCTGATGAAAACCATTCTCTGTTCAAGAAAAGCATCCCAGAGCCTTTCTTTCTCAAGGGCGACAAGATCATCAAGCCCGAAGCCCCTGTATAACATGTACAGTCCGACAGCTGCAAGAATTCCCACAACTGCACCTTCGGGATAGCGGGCAAGCAGGAATATCGCATAAATGAGAAAAGCAAGCCCCAGAGGTACAAAGAAGGTCTGGGAAATCTTCGGGTCGCTGAAGACATGCTTCAGGATATAGTATGTACTCTCCAGGTTTTCGCTCTGCATTACTACGATTCTTTTCACGGAATCAATTTTCATACGGGACTGGACAATAGGCACAAGCGTTTCATCCTCTGCCCCATCCGAGACAAAGATCGCTCTCTGTACATTATTTACATTTAGGAAAACTTCAAGCTGCTCGGCAATTTTCTGGTCTGAGACTACTCCGACGTTTTTATCTCCTGCAAAAGAAACTATCTCTGCATCGGCTCCTTTTGCCCTCAGCTCGTCAAGTATCCTGATTCCCCCGAAAATAGTATTGGTATCGGAGTCCTCCGGATCTGCGATCCCAAGTGCGACGGCAGCCTGAACGTTTGCCTCCCTTCCTACTATTGGGGTTTCGAGTTTTGCTTTTTCGCCCAGATCGTTATCTCTGTCTATGCATATAACTAAAGTCTGCATTTCTCCTCTATAGCCTCAATGGGTTATTCTATCACAGAGAGCTGATTTTCCTGAATACGGTATCCTCATCCGGCTCTTAGATTCTTCCTGCCGGAACTTTCTATAAACTCTTTTAATCAGTTAAGTTGCCTTACTTTTTACAAGCATACTATTTTAATTTATACTTTATAAGCTTGTAGCGTAACAACGTTTTTTGTATGTAGCAGAAAATTTTTCAAAATAGCTTTGGCAGTTTAGGGCTTTACAGCGCGTCGTCTGAAAGCAGGGGAACTAATCCAGAAAATAGTAAAGAAAATAGTAATCTCCTATAATTCAATGACTTCACTTAATATAAATTTACATTGTTTCCGCCCCTTTTCTTGCATATAGTATTTAACTGATTCAGACTCAGATTTCTAGGGATAATTTTATAATTCCAAAAGTCCATAAATAAGTGTCTAAAAAAATGTAGTCTCTCTGAGAGAATTCCTTTGTCCTCTCTGAGAGAATTCCTTTACCTTTATTCAATATTAAAAGGGGTTTATATGGCACCAACAATGGAAAGTGAAAATAAAGGAACAGAAGCTGGAAAAAAGAGTTCCAGAATTCAGGAGAAAATTGGAAAGCTTGGAAATGATGTTGATATTCTCGCAAAGAAGACAGGGGATGAAGCCTCTAAACTTGCAAAAAACATAAACTCGGAAATAAAATCTCTTTCGGGAGAAATAAAATCGATTGATGTCAAGGACGAGGTAAAGAGTATTACTGGCAGGGTTGAGAAACTCGTCGATACAACTGGCGACAGCGCAAAAAAACTCGCCTCGGAGATCAAGGTCGACATCAAGAAACTGGTGGACAAGATCGAAAGTCCTATCTCAAAGAAAAAGTGAAAACAGCAAATTGACAGGTGAAAGCGGCAAATTGACAGATGAGAAGGTATGAAAACGTTCCAGGTGGGAAGGTAGATATCTTCTTAATCTTCTCTTTTATTCTCGGCTGCTTTTCAAGAGTGCATGTCAATAGAATCGATCCGCATCCCATGTTCCTCAGTTTCAATATTCTCTTGTGGGATTAGTAAACGACTCTGTATCCTGTTCGGTATTGCCTGCTGTTATGTATGTAAATTGCCTCGACACTTTACCGCCTGCTGCTGTAACTATATTCTCGCCATATCACTTACATACTGAGTTTTTTCTGGATATGTTAAAATAACTTAGAGGGAACGGAATGAAATCATACTCCGGCTTTTTCAGGAGGTTCATAGCCTCCATAATTGATATTTTCGTAATTTTTCTGCTTTTTGTGTTTATCCAGCTAATTGAAGGGGTTCTGGATGAGACTCTTTTCTGTGTTCTGTTCTTTCTAGTGATGTGGATTTATTTTGCTTCCCAGGAGAGCTCGACAAGCAAAGGGACAGTGGGCAAGCAGGCTATGAATCTTATTGTTACTGACCTCAGCGGAAACAGGATTTCCTTTAAGCAGGCAACAAAGCGCTTTGCTATGAAGATTCTCGCTGCAGTTCCGTTTTTTACAGGATTTCTTTCGATCCTTTTTACTGCAAGAAAACAGGCCTTTCACGATATTTTTGCAAAGACCCTGGTGTTTGTTCAGGAGGACTAGATCTTAACTTAATTCTTTTTCTTTACTCTTTTTTCTACCATTTCTCTTTTTTTATTTTTATCCGTTCTCTTCTCGTTTTACTCTTACTTCACGGCAGAAGTTAATTTTTTTACTATGAGTACTTTTTTTTATTATGATATCTTAATGATTAATGGGAAGTCATTTGCCGCCAGAGCAATTAGGGAAGTTCATTATGCCTGTTTCTTTCAGTGAGCGCAGTTCTATCCAGAACAGTCCGGTAAGCTTTCAGGAAGTTCTCTCAAGCCACTCATCTGAGATCTCTTTTTCTCCCGAGTCTGTGGAAGAGATAAAAATTTTCCTCGATATGGATGGAGTCCTTACTGATTTCACAGCCGCCTGTGAAAAGCTCGGTGACAATATGATGTTCTGGTATAGCAGCGATAGAGAACTCTTCTGGAAGAAAATTACATCTGCAGGAATCCAGTTCTGGTCGGAGATGTCCTGGATGCCCGGAGGGAGGGAACTTTATGGGTTCCTTAAAAGCTCAGGATTTTGTCCGACAATTCTTTCTGCGCTCCCCGGCCCTGAGAGAAAAAAGGCTTTAACCAATGCCAGAGAGGGAAAAATCAAGTGGCTCCGAAAGGAACTCGGCCCCTCTTACGCAGAAACTGCAATTCTCTGTTACCGCCCGGAAAAAGCTTTACAATCAGGAGTTGCAAGGGTTCTCATTGATGATAACTCCGAGAACATCCGCGAATGGGAAGAAGCAGGAGGTACGGGAATCCTGCATAAGAACACAAGCAGGACAATCCGGTGCTTCAGCAGAATTCTTGAAGTTGAGAAGAAATTCTGATACGAAATTCCGAAAAGGTTCAGGCCTCCTGATTACAGGCTACGATGAGAGCCACAAGGTTTTGCCTGTGGTTCTTTATATCCTCTCCTTCCGCACTCTTCAACCACCTTTCTCCGCCGTGGATTGCATGGTCTCCGCAGATAAAGAAAATCGTTCCTTTTTCAGCATTCCGGTAAATTTCACCCAGGTCTTCATCCACGGCTCTTGCAGCTTTCTTCAGTTCTTTCCAGCTTTCTGCTCTGTGGGAAAAACGGTCAAGGGCCCTGAGATGAACCGCCAGGATATCGGGATTTTCTTTGAGGGCACGTAAAGCATAATTCGTGATCTGCAGGTCATAGTCCAGGATATCTTCAGAGTTTGGGACTCCATAGAAGTCTTTTATCCTTCCCCTGAAACTCTCTGCACCTTCGGATTCTATGACTGCCGAGGCCTTCATGCCTGCCCTGTAAGCCCATTCCATAATGCTTTTCAGTCTCGGATTTTCCGAGTCTTTTGCCCTCTCGGTATAAATATCAGTAGTTGAGTAGATATTATGCTCTTCTGGCAAATATCCTGTAAAAATTGACGCAATAGCAGGAGACGTTATTGTTGCCGGGGATTTACACCTGAATAGCAGGCCTTTTTCGGCAATTTCGCTCAAATTTTTCATTAATGGAGAAAAATACCTGTAAAGAGAATATCCAAGACTGTCAACTACAATAATTACTGATCTCTTACAGCCTCTTTCCTTTGCATAATTCTCTACTTCCGGAATTGACCTCCCAGAAGGCGGAACCATAGGAATTTTCAGCAGTCTCGAAATCGTAGGGGCAATATCAATGGTGCTGCACTCTAATATTTTCATATTCGCTCCAATATACTATCTGGCAAGCCGGTTTATATGTATTTCCTGTATCCTGTTTTAAACTGAGATACATCTACGAATTGTACCGGGTTAAATATCAGGATTCGAGGGAAGATGAACACAGAAGAGGGAAAGTTCTCTGAAGTGGAATCCCCTGAAAAGAGGGAAAAATTTTCAGAATTGATCAGGTATATCCTGCCAGGTTACCTTTTAGGACTTCTGGCAGGCATTTCCTGGACCTTCGGGGCTTGTAACGGGTCCTCTAGAGCAATAGTTTGTCAGGACACTTGCAGGAGAAGGGGAAAGCATCTTTGAGGGAATTTTTTCAATACAGAAACGCCTCAGGCGGGATGAAGGAAGTATGGCTGAAGCTTACGGCTGGGGCAAATTCTTCGGAATTTCCGCTCCCTGAATAATTGATCTCGTTAGCCGCATTGCCGAAATAAACGTCTACGGCGTTGAAGGTTTCTACATTCTTTACTTTTAAGCCCTGAGCGACCAGATACGAGCGAACATCTCAGGCCTGCTTTTCCTGCTGTACAAAGAAGGATCCTTGAAAGCAGGCATTAGCCAGAACGTCCACCATCCGGTTATGCTGGCAAGCCTCTTTGTAATCCCGTTTATCCCTCCCAGGTTGCTCAGAGCCAGAATGCTTGGATTCAAGCCCGACAACCCAGACTTTTACAGCCCTTGAAACCATTGCTGCAAACCTGTGATGGGTCCCACCGCTTGTGGGATAGGTAAATGAGAAGTACCGCTAAATTTTCGTGAAAGTTAACAGTCCTTGCCATAAGTTATATACCTTCGTGCAAACTACATATGTAGTAAAAATGCTACATATCATATGATAACAGGCATTTACAGTTGATTACAACAGATTACAGTTGACTACAGCATAAAAGAGCAAAAATAGGAGTGAAGGTGAAAAAATGAATAAAGCAATAATTCCAATTCTGCTGGGAATCCTGCTAATTGGGGCTTCCGGGGCAGCAGCAGTCAGTGCAGTTGCTTCGGATAACGCAGGGACAAACTATGGGCTCGGATCAATGCACAGGTGGGCTACAAGATACACGGATTCGGGCCCCTGTGAAGGAAACTTCTCCTGTTGCCCTTACTTCAACTCAAGTAATGCTGTGGAACTTGAGGTCGCGACTGCCGATGAAGCGCTAGAAATCGCAAGGAAAGAAATAGACAGCAGCATTTCCAAGGAGGATATTTCTCAGATGCGTCGCTGGTGGATTGTTTCCTATCAGGACAAGGCTGGAGCCTACAGTCAGGCAAGAATCGATGCAGTCAGCGGTGAAGTGTTTACTGACTATCCTGTTTGCACAGGAGCACAGGCAGGCGGCAGGCACTGCCGGGGTCAAGGTTTCTGCAGGGCATATACCTCCTGAGAGCAATGACTGCGGTTAAGTACTGAAAGTATCTCTTAAAACCTTCCTTTTTATTATTTTCCTCAGGTTAAATCTTAAAGTTACAGCTTAAGTTTCGACATTACAGGTTAAACTTCCAGGTTCCATGTCAAATCTGCAGGCTACTACCCTTTTATTAAAATCTCCCTGTCAGATATTTTTATATTTATGTTTCCTTTTTACCGGATATTCTTTTATATTTATGGTTAGCAATATCTGAAGAAAAAAATCAGTGGAATAAAGAAAGCGGATAGGACCAAAAAATTTTCTTTTCGAGGTGGAAAGCTTGACCGGTATGGGATACGGCATGGTTGGCTCCTTCTGGGGTTTTCTCCTGAATCTTTTAATTATTCTTCTTGTAGTTGGGGCAGCAGTAGTGCTGCTAAACAGGTCAGGGTACGCAGCTCCAAGGGATAATGAGCGAATTGTGAAAATGGAAAAAGATATCGAAGAAATCAAAAAAACTGTGGAAGATATAAAATCCAAGCTGGAAGAAATCTAAAGCTATGTGCCTGCGCAGGCTCTGGAAATTTCCCAGGTCAGATGAAACTAAAAGTCATGAGGACATTCCAGATGGCAAAATCACTTCAACAAATAGTGGAGATTGGCGAAGCCCTTTCTCACCCTGTAAGGCTAAAACTGCTCTATCTGCTGTCTGAGAGGGAGAGGTATGTGTACGAACTTGCCAAGGATCTGGATCTCTCAAGGCAGGTAGTAAACCTGCATTTAAAGCGTCTGGAGAAAGCCGGATTTGTTGAGAGTGATCTCAGGCTTGAGGATGATGACATGCGGGCCAAGAAGTTTTATCGGTTAAAAGAGTTTGAGGTTTCCCTATCTATTGAAGATCTCAAACGAATTTTTGAATAAAACCAGAACTTCTGCTGGATTTTAGTAACTGAAATTCTACCAATTTCCTCGTTGTCATTCGATTTTC
>CAYSZA010000119.1:0-8389 GCA_964435275.1 uncultured Methanosarcinales archaeon
AAGGAACGGGCAATCTCGGGGGAACGAGCAAATTACGCTGAATTAGTACCTGATCTGTAAGAGGCACTGGGTAAGCATTGGATTTCTTTGTAGATGTCAAAATTGAGGTGGATAGTATATAGTAGAGCCTAGTAGAGCCGCAAGACAAAGAAGGCTGCTTAATTAGCCTCTGGTCATGCCTGCACTGTGTCAACCAACTCCTGGGAGCCCACCGCAGAGCTGTTTTCGAGCCTTAAAGTAACTTGATTTCTCAGAATTGACGTACATTGAGCTTGACCTGAGATACGAGACAAACGAACTTTACTGGTGATACTAATATGCAGACAGTTATTCAATATCTTCTGGATAGATTAAAGCAACTGGGAATAAGGGACATTTTCGGCGTGCCAGGGGACTTTGCGTTTCCTATCAACGATGCTATCTGCGATGACAAGGAGCTTCGCTGGATAGGCTGCTGCAATGAACTGAACGCTGCTTATGCTGCTGATGGGTATGCTCGTATTAACGGTATGTCAGCACTCTCTACTACCTTCGGCGTAGGTGAACTCTCGGCATTATGCGGTATAGCAGGCTCCTATGCGGAACACGATCTGATATTCCACATTGTCGGAATGCCGAAAATGCAGGTACAGAAGAGACATGCCATAGTGCATCACTCGCTGGGAGATGGGGAGTACGGCACATTTATGGATATGGCTATGTTAGTAGTATGCGCGGAAACAATGCTTACCCCGGAAAATTGCGTTGAAGAAGTCGAGCGAGTTATCACAGCAGCCCTGGAGAACCATCGCCCGGTCTACATTGCAATACCTCACGACTATGTGAATGCAGATATTTCATCTTTCACGGCACCAAAAGAAAGACCTGTAAAAAGCGATCCTGCAACTCTTGAAGAAGTGGTATCGATTATTATAGGCAAACTATCGAATGCAAAGCAAGCCTGTATTATGCCGGGTTTTCTTGTTGACCGTTTTGGCCTCAAGGATCTGGCTATGGCTGTCATTAATGCTTCAGGCTTGCCTTATGCTACTATGGCTCTGGATAAGTCAGTGCTTGACGAGACTAATCCCTCCTACATGGGATTATACATTGGACAGCTTATCAATCCTGAAATCAGGGAGTTTGTGGAATCCTGCGATTGCATACTTGCTATAGGCGCTGTCCTGTCTGATGTTAACATGGGCATGTTTACGGCAAAGCTGGATAAATCCCGAATTATCGATATCATGCCATCGAGTGTCCATATAGGATATACTGATTACATCAATGTAAAAATGATTGATGTACTGGTGGAACTCGCAAGAAGGCTCAACAAGCGTACTGATATCAGGGGACCTGTAGCCAGGCATCCGGTAATTCCAGAGGTAAATACTGAAGATCCAATAACAGCTGACTACTTATATGGTAAATATGCCGAGTTTTTTAAGCCCGATGACATAATTATAGTTGACTCTACCTCATCCTTTTACGGGTTATTGCCTGTATCTATACCAAAAGGAGCGATGTTCCAGAGCCAGATGCTCTGGGGGGCGATAGGCTGGGCTACTCCGGCTTCCTTTGGAGCCGCACTGGCTGCACCGGGCCGGCGCGTAATTCTTATAACGGGCGAAGGGTCACACCAGATGACCGTTCAGGAGATCAGCCAATTTTACCGCTATGGTCTAAAACCTATCATTTTTGTACTGAATAATCACGGCTACCTGATAGAAAAAATGCTGTCGAAAAAATTAGACTACTGCTATAATGACCTTGCAGAATGGCAATATCATAAATTACCAGAGATATTAGGTTGCAATAACTGGATAACAAGAAAGGTCACTACCTGCGAGGACCTTGATAAAATTATGAGAGAGCTGGATAATGCTAAAAAAGGCGCGTATATAGAAATAGTTACGCCGAAGTTATCTGCTCCCCAGCTTATGGAAACAATTCATGAAAACCTGTAAACACCGTAAAAAACTTCTAGAAATTAAAACTTCTAGAAGCTACAAGTTAAACAGTTAAAGGAAATGTAAGAAAGTTGTCCGTGAGGACAATCTTTGTCTAAAGTACTTTAATAGGTTGTAGCCTTAACTCCACTCCATTTGAGTATTTGCAGAGACTTATTAAAAAGAGATGCCGAGTACAGACCTGGCAACTTTCCCGAAAACAGCCTCTATATCACATCCAAACTTTTTTGCCACAATAAGTGCCACGATCCGGATATCCACAAGGTAGGAGAGCCGGTCCTGCATGGAGTTAATTTCGGAGACGAGTTTCTGCCGGTTCACTCCTGTATCTGCGGAGATAAATTCCAGAATCTGCTCAAAGGAAATCTCTTCTTTTGCAGACGCTTTTCCTCCGGAACTTTTCTGGTTTTCAAGGAAATTCTCTGACGGCTTGAAAGCATGCGGAAGCCGAATACTTTCCACATCAAAGCCTGGCACAAGAACACTGTTTTTAAGCGACAGAAGGCCTGTTTCAAGGGCTTTTTCTTTTACCTTTGAGGCAATTTTCGGGGAAAACCATTTAAGGTCAAAAGCCAGGGAATACTCAAAATCCTTTTCCGAGAGAGAAGCCGCAAGAGTTTTTTTAAAAGGAACGGACACTACGTGTTTAAGTTCTTCCATTAACTGACTCCTTAATATTGATACTGACAAGAAGAGAGTAATATAATAGTCTAAGACAAAGAACCATAACAGTCCCAAACTATAATTTCAGAATAGAAACTCAAAAAATTTAAAGGCTTCCGGCACAGGATTTCTCATCCTGATTATCTGCCGGAGTAAAGTCTTCCTGATATGGAACGTTTAAAGAGTTACAAGTTTGGCATCAAGTATTCCGTCAACTTTTCTGACTTCATCAAGGATCGGATCAGGAACTTCAGAGTCCACGTTAAGAACCATCATGGTCACACCTCCGATTTCTGCCCTGCCAACCTGCATGCCTGAGATATTGATGTTGTTTTTACCAAGCACCATGCAACATGGTCCAATTACATTTGGTCTGTTGATGTGTTTGGCAAAGATCATACGGCCCGCAGGGAAGATATCTACCCTGTCGTCATCGACTGCGACAATCTTTGGTTCGTCTCCGACAACAGTGCCTGCAACCAGCTTTGTCTGTCCGTTACTGCTAAGTTTTATACTGATAGTTGAAGAGTATTCCTCAGAAGATTCAGACTTGCTCTCCACGACTGCGATCTTTCTGGACTTTGCAAGGGTAGGAGCATTAACATAATTAACCCCGGAACCGAGAGCCATCTCAAGCAGTCCTTTGAGCGCGGATACTGTAAGGGGCCTTGTGTCCTTTCCGGAAATCTCTCCATTATACCCGATTTCTACCTTTTCGTAATTTCCATCCACGAGCTGTCCTGCAATCTTGCCCATGATCTCCGAGAGCCTGATGTAAGGAGCAAGGACTGCCATAGCTTCCGGCTTTACCGAGGGGATATTGATTGCGTTCTTTGCAAGCCCGCCTGTAAGAACAGATACTACTTCCTTTGCAATGTCGATTGCCACATTGACCTGAGCTTCCTGTGTAGAGGCTCCAAGATGAGGAGTAACTACGACGTTGTCAAAATTCAGAAGAGGGTTGTTAAAAGGAGGTTCCTCTACGAAAACGTCTATTGCTGCACCGCCAACTTTTCCGCTTTCAAGAGCTCTTGCCAGAGCCTCTTCGCTGATAATACCGCCACGGGCGCAGTTGATGATCCTTACACCTGGTTTCATCAGGGCAAACTGATCCTCATCAAGAATATTCCTGGTTTCTTTAATGAGAGGGGTGTGCACTGTGATATAGTCGGCTGCTTTTGCGATTTCATTAACTGTAGCCAGCTTGACTCCAAGCTCGATAGCCCGCTTTTCGGAAATAAAAGGATCGTACCCCATAAGGTTCATCTCAAGCCCTGAAGCTCTCTTTGCGACTTCTGAGCCGATTCTTCCAAGCCCTATGATCCCCAGGGTCTTGCCTTTGACCTCAACACCAGTGAATTTATTGCGTTTCCATTCCCTGGCTTTCAGGGAGGCATTTGCCTGGGGAATATTCCTGGACATTGCCATCATCATTGCAATTGTGTGCTCTGCCGCCGAAATCATATTGCCTTCGGGAGAGTTAGTCACAATAATGCCTTTCTTTGTAGCGGCATCCACATCAACGTTGTCAACTCCGACCCCGGCTCTCCCGATAACTTTCAGGTTGTCGGCAGCCTCGATAATTTTCGGAGTGACCTGGGTACCGCTGCGTATTACAAGAGCATCATAATCCCTGATTTTTTTCACCAGCTCTTCCTCGGAAAGTCCGGTGGAAACGTCAACCGTAAAGTGTTCTTTTAAAATCTCCAATCCTTCATTGGAGAGTGAATCGCTGACCAATACTTTCATGTAAATTTCTCCAGATAAACACAATAACCGTGAGATATTAAATTTTAATAGAGAATACCAATCAACTTAATCACACTTAAGCATTATCACACATATTCGGAGGCAAACCCTGCTCCTTTTTGTTTTGATTAAGGTTTTCTTCGCTGCCGATTATCCTACCAGCCTTATTATCCCGATCTTCGGTTCGTAGCACTGCCCGCCTGCAAGCAGTGCACGGATAACCTCTTCTACGACCTGTTCAGGAATGCCTCTTGATACTGCAGCGTCCATAAAAGCGGCGTAGTCTACTCCCTTGCTTCCACCCATTTCCCTGAGCAATTCGAGCACAAACTCCTTCTGATCAGCCTTGGCGCCTGTACCCTCTGAATCCAGATCCAGGGTTTTGAGGCCCTCCCTGATGGAAGCTCGAAGCAGTTTTATAAACTCGCTGGGAGCACGTTCCCGTTCAAGCACAATGAAGATGCCCTCTGCAAGCTCGGAAGAGATGCCTTTCTTCAGAAGGTATTCCCGGAGCTCCTCTCCATTGTACCCACTGGCCAGAGCGTCCGAGAAGGCTTCAAGCCTTTCAACGGTCTGTTCTGCAGTGTCTACAACCCACCTGTTGCGGATTTCCTCATCCACCACATTTGCCTCTTCCGCCCTAATTGAAACAAAAATCGAACCGGGTTCGGGTTCATAGATCCTGGCTTTTCCTGTAAGGGCAATGAAAGCAGGAACCTGTACTGTTGAAAAGAAAATAGACGCTTCAGGCTGGTATTGCCCTGCGTATACCGTAAAACCCCCGGTCGGATCAACTATTCTCGCTTTCCACATCTCACCCTGCGTTCCGATATTGTCAAGTTCCGTGACGACTCCAACCACAAACACACGATTGAGTATGAGCCCAAGCGGGCTAATAAGCAGGTTCGGGGCTTTCGAATCTGCAGCTTCCGAGTCAGTACGTGCTGATTTTTCAAGTTCCCTGCAGGCCTCGAATTCCCTTGCAAAAACTCTTTTTGCGACCTCTCGTTTAAGCAAGATCGGTCCCTCCACTGGAAGCCTGAGAACTCGTATCCTGTCCATTCTCCTCATCCGACTCGAGCCTGTGAAGCAGTTCCACTACTCTGACCGCAAGATCATTTTCAGGTACCCAGGCCTTTTCAGCTACAAAAGAAATTCCGTATTCGCCTTTCGAGGCATTGCCACGTACTGCAAGATACCTGCCTGTAATAAAGCGCCTTAAATCTTCATAGACTGCATCTTTGGAAACATCAGAGAACATGAGCTGTTCGGCTTCTTCAAGGGTCTTTCCATAAATAATTTCCGCAAGTTCCCTTGGAAACATAACTGACATAGAGCCTGTTCCATCATCCAGTACAGCTTTGATCCGCATGTCCCTTATGCCTTCTACTTTGCCGTGAACCCTGCAATTTCCCTTCTGGATTACACGGCCGCATTCAGGACAACGGGAGATAATGCCTGAGCCGGGCCTGACTGAAACCACATTGCCTGCTGCAGCCACGTCAAACATGCTGTCTCTGGCATCCATCTTTTCAATTTTGATAGGGGCAGGATCTTTTGCTGCGGATTCGAAGGTAAATGCTAGTTTTCCGGCCTCTTCCGGCCCAACCGAAGAAACTTTTGTGCTGCTCAGGATGTTGACTGACGGCATTCCCCTGAACATCCGGATCTGAGCTCCCCCAACTCGTATAATGCTTCCGATATCAATACCAGGCAGTTCAATCCAGGCCGTAAAAGGCAGCCTGGCTGTCTCATCCGCAAGCACGCCTGAGATCACTCTGGACTGGCGTCCTTTTACAAGAACTTCCCTGTGGGAGAGCTGAAGCACGCACGCAACGGTATCTATGGAAAAATCCGTAGCTCCTATGTCAATTAACTTCTTTGTCTGGCTTCCTGAGAGTTCGGATAAGGAAGGAAGCGAAGAGTCGGAAACTTTCAACACAAGAGCCTGTTCCCCTATAGAAAGCCTGATTCTGTTCTGCCAGATGCGGGTAAAGGCGTTCTTGACATTAATCACATCTCCAATCGAACCTGGTAGCTCTTTCCATGAAGAAAACAGAACTGATCCGGTTTCGTCTGCAAGAATTCCGGTATAAAGCCTGGAAGGACCTTCCTGAGCTTCTTCCTGCGGGCGGATTGATTTTTCCCCCAGGTCCAGAATCCTGCCCGTAAGCTCGAAATTCTTAAGGTTAGCAGACAGGTCTTTTATTTTCAGGACTTTCCTTTTTCCTCCGAATTTGCGGAGTATACTCTCTTTTGCAACATCAGGCGGCACGCGAAAAGCAATGAGTTTCTCAAACTCTGCCCGTATGCCAGTCTTTTCAATGTCCCCAAGCGCCCTGGTTAACTCTTCAAGATGGGGCGCAATTTTCTCATCCATTTTTAGGCCTCCATTCGAGACAATAGCAAAACAATAAAATTCTAGAGTATTATCGGATTTTACAGTATTTAAGGCTTTAATTGAAAATTAATATCCTCTATCGTAGAGGATAGTGAACTATTATTTAAGGATAGCTGTTTAGAATTTTTGATTTCCCAAAGGTATATTAATTCCGGGACAAAATTCTTTTTCTGATAAAGTATTGAGGGAATTTTTATTAAAAACTGATAAAAAGCCTGATAAAGGGAGACTTTCCTTTTTCTAAAAAGGTGAAACCTCGTTAGAGGAAATGGAAGCTTGAAAAGGTAAAAGGAGAACCAGTATGAGAAGAGTAAAGAGAAAAAATTTAAGAGCTTTTAACCTGACAGCACTTGCGATTTTCCTGGCAGTTCTCTGCACCTGTTCGGCCGCCTCAGCCTCCAATTTAATGGTCGGTTCGGAAGCGGAAGGGGACTATATCTCTATACAGGCCGCAATAGATGCCGCAGAAGCCGGAGATACTATTTTCGTCAGCCCTGGAATCTATATCGAGAACCTCAAAGTAAACAAAGGGGTGAGAATCTGGTCGGATTCGAGAAAGCCAGAAGATACAGTCATAAGGGCAGCCGACCCCATGGAAAGCACCGTTGAAATCAGCGTAGAGCGGGCATCCTTTAGCGGGTTTGGTATTGAAGGCTCGAAAAAAGCAGGAATCCTGCTCACAGGGGCTAAAAGCTGCTATGTAAATAACAACAGAGTCCAGGGATCCGAATACGGTATTCTCCTCAATGGTTCTGAAAGCAATACCATAAGCAATAACCTTATTATCCTTAACGAAAAGGGAATAAGGCTCGAAAGCTCAAACTCAAACGATATTCTGGACAATATAATTGCCTATAACTACGGTCCCGGGATCTCCCTTGAGATAAGTAGCAGGAATCTTATCTATAATAATTACTTCAAAAACGCCGAGAATGTCGAAGAAAAAACCGTGAACGCGGAAAATCTCTGGCAAAGCCCTCTCGTAACAAGACAGAATATTGTCCGGGGTCCTTACATTGCCGGGAACTTCTGGGCCGATCCTGAAGGCAAAGGCTATAGTGAGACCTGCGTGGACGAAAACAGCAATGGAATTTGCGATCTTCCGTACAATATCACAGGCGGAGGAACCGATAAGTCTCCACTTTTCCCCAAAGTCCCAAATGCCGTTAAAACCCTTGAGAGCAGCCTGAATTCAAGTGCCTATCAACAGGGTCTGCCCGACAGGGAAAACGCAAACAACAGCTCAGAAACCATGGTAAACGAAAGTGGAGGAACAATGGAGCCGGGGACCGAAAACGCTACCGATGGGAAGGTTTCGGAAGAAAACGAGTCACCTGGCCCCGGGCCTGGAATCATGGCGATAGCTGCAGGAGCGGCATATATTCTAAGGCGGAAAAGATAACGAGGAGAAAAAAACAAAGAGAAAAAACGAAAAAAGTAACCGGCGGTGTGGATCAGTTTCTGAAAGAAATAAGTAAAATGATTGTTTTTCAAATTCCTGTATTAATGCGAATTTTTCTTTTTGTCAGTCTTATAAAATAATTCCCCCACTTCCCTTTAGCCTTAAATTTTTTATTATTTTTAATCTACGGGCTTATTATTTCTGAGAGTATGGCCCCGGTCTTGT
>CAYSZA010000120.1:0-8365 GCA_964435275.1 uncultured Methanosarcinales archaeon
AATCGATAGCAGTAAAAATGTGAAACGCTGAAATTTTACTGCGGAAAGTGGGATGGATCTTCGGGTAAATGAATTAATCGGACAGGATTCAGAACTAAATTTCAAAAAGAAATGAGATCTACAAAACGTATGTAACTAATGAATATTATAAAGCAGAAAAGTGCCGAAAAAGATATTTAATGGTATGTAGTTGTGATCTGAATGAATTATGTCATTTGATTATATTAATCAACTTGGTCAGCAAATTTTGAGCAGTATGCGCCTACAGACGAACTTCAATAAAGTCGACGTAGGCGGCTTAGTAGCAGATTCAAGATTGCTGGAAAAATTTTTTAAAAATTTAGAAGAAAAACAGCCTAATACTTTATTTATCAAATTGAATAATTTATTATTAAGAATAATAAATTTAATTAGTTACATATGAGATGTTAGACTACTGTTCCTTACTTACTTCCTAGGAAAACATTCTTCTGATTTAATTTCTTATTATCTTTGAAAATTGGTAAATCCTTCTATGTTATTAATAACTGGGAACTTAATTGTGAATTCCGTGCCATTATCCCTTTTCAGTTCAAGTTCGCCATCCAGCTGATCTACAAGGGAAGCTACCAACTGCATTCCAAGGCTATCAAGGTTTTCAATATCAAGATTTTCAGGAATGCCTACACCATTGTCTGAAATCGTCAGAACATAAGCAGGGTTACATCCTTCATTTTTATATTCTCCATTTTTCTCTCGGTGGAGTTTAATATGGATTTTTCCCTTATCTCTGTCAGTGAAAGCATGTTTAAGAGAATTGGAGACAAGTTCATTAATGATTATGCCAAGTGGAACAGCTGTATCCATATCAAAGAAAATGTCTTCTTCTATATCCGTGTTCAAGCCGATACTGCCATTTCCAAACCTGTAGGTGAGAAACAGATTATCAGCGAGCTCTTTAATATAGTGTGAAAAGTTAAGAGTATCGACTTTTCCACCCTTGTGCAATTCCTCATGGATCAAAGCCATTGAAATTACTCTATCTTTGCTTTCCCTGAAGGCTTCCAGAATTTCAGATTCCTTAATGTATTCTTTGTTTCTGAACTTCTCAGCCTGAAGGTCAAGTAGTGAGGAGACAACTTGTAAATTATTTTTAATCCTATGATGGATTTCCTGTTTACGGGCAGTTTCGATTTTTGCCAGAGCTTCTTCTGCCTCTTTTCTCCTCGTAATATCTCTGGCAATAGCTGAGATAGCTACAAGCTTTCCATTATTATCTAAAACCGGAGAATATGTTATTGAGACATATATTTTGTTTTCATCCTTTCTTATCCGTAAAGACTCATATTGATGGTAACTTTCTCCCTGTTTAATTAGTTCAATTACTTTCATTGTTTCTTTATCCAAATGGGATGGAGACAGAAGGGATACATGCTTTCCGAGAATTTCTTCCGTAGAATAACCATAAACCTTCTCTGCTCCTTTGTTCCAACTGGTAATTATACCATCAAGGGATATAGTTCCTATAGCGTCTTCTGATGATTCCACAACTTTTGCCAAGTCTTTAATTTCCTCTTCAGCTTTTTTTCGTTCAGTGATATCCTGAACAATTCCCTTTATTCGAATAGGGACGTTTTTCTCATCAAAAATAATCTCGGATTGCATATAGACTCTACGTTCTCCCCCGTCATCCAAAAGTATTCGAAACTCTTTACAGATAGAAGATTTTTCGTCTAAAGCTTTATTATCCAAATTAACAATATCTTGTCGATCATCAGAGTGTATATAATTATAAAATTCATTGATACTCGGTGCTAATTTTTGAGGATCACGCCCAAAAATACGATACATTTCTTCAGACCAGTAGGCTTTATCAGTTGCAATATCCCAAACCCAATTTCCGATATGAGCCATTTTTTGAGCTTCAGAAAGACCTTTTTCACTTTCTATTAATGATTTATAGGTTTTTTCAAGTTCGGTTGTACGTTCTTTAACTTTTTCTTCCAAATTATCGTGTGCTTTTTTAAGGGCTTCTTCTGCTCTTTTGCGCTCGTTTATGTCTTGGATATGAGCGATCGTGTAGATAGGGCAGCCTTTAGAATTGAATACCGGGGAAGAACTCACCTCACACCAGATCACTTGTCCATCCTTGCGTATATACCTCTTTTCAAGCCAAAAGAAAGGCTTATCACGATTTATGACCGCTTTGTGAGTCTTTATGCTTGGTTCTAGGTCATCCAGGTAAGTAAAATTAAGAAAGGTACTACCTTCCATTTCAGACTTTTCGAATCCAAGCAATCGACAGAAGGCATCGTTAACCTTCATAAGGCGGGCATCCGGATCAACCAATGCCATAGCGACTGCACTATCATAGAACGCTGAACGAAACCTTTCCTCGCTCTCCCTCAACGCCTCCTCTACCTTCTTGCTTTCTGTGATGTCAGTAAACATACCCACTGAGCCTGCAAATTTACCATCATCAAAAAATCCTTTCGCACTAATAGATACCCATAAGGGAGACCCATCTTTACGGATTAACTTAAGTTCATAAATCTCATCGATGCCTTGCTTCCGATTTGCCAGTTTAACTTGAAAAATACCCTTATCTTCTTCATAAGCAAAGTCCCAAATGAATCTACCAATCATTTCTTCAGGACTATATCCCAGCATCTCAGCCATTTTTTCATTAACATAGGTGGTCTCAGATACTGAGTTAAATATCCATATACCTTCAACTGATGTCTCTACAATATTTCGATACTTATTTTCTCTCTCTCGTAATTTATCTTCAAGCTCCTTCTGAGCACTTATATCGAATCCAGAAATATTTACGCATCCTTGCTCCGGTAAGGGATGAAACACTATCAAGTAAACTCTTATGCCTGCTTTAACTTCCATTTTTTCTGGATTATTCTGGGTAATTACTTTTTGCACAGTATCTGCGATACTCGAAGGCAGTTTTTCTCCAATTTTGATCCCCCATTCCTTCAATAAGGGCTCACCTGCATTATTTGAGTAAAGAACCGTACCTTCGTTTCCCACACTGATTACAGGATTTAAGTTCTTTTCCAGAAGGTGCTTCATTCATATCTCCTTCAAGCATTTTTGTACAGCAATCACTCTATGTCTGATAGGCAGTGGTCTAAACTAATAAAGCGTTATAAATGATCTTTATTATAAAGATATTCTTATAAAATGTAAGAAAAATCAGATTCCCTGAGAAGAATAAATAATAGCCGTGGATATGCCGACAAAAAGGGATTAAATTGGATAAGTGAACGTATATATGTACTATAAATAAACTTTTTTATTTTTCGTTTTTAAAGATATCTCAAACATTTTATACCTTGCTCACAAATCTCTTATCCTTCATTAATATATTATTCCCATCTATTTTTTAAAAGGGGAAAGTGTATTATTTTTGCCCAAAAAAAGGCATCCGATTCGTAAAACAGATACTTTACCTTGCATTAGGGCGAAAAGCAAATCGTCATCAATAGACACTTTTATAATAATATAGGGTTGTATTATTCTGTAATACAATTAAGAGCCTATCAGAAAAGTAGTTACCGGCATAACTTTTACAATATCCAAAACCGGAATAGATTCCCGAATACTTAGAGTGTGTCTTAAAATCAAATTCTACAATTGGAACAGGACTTACACTTGAACTAAAACATTAGCATTAAGCCGTTAATAAAGTTTCATTTTAATCAATGATGGTTATTGCATTTGTATATATAGAGCCCTTAAATCATAAGGGATAAAATAGTACCTTTGAAGCCAATATATACCTGAATTAATGTAAAAAGAGCGTTGGTAGATATATCTTCTTGTGGTTATTTACAATTCTTATAGTCTGCAATTCACCGAAGACTTTTAACATAACCATGTATCATATTATAATAGAAAATGAAAATAAAAATAGTGAGGTATGTTATGAACAGAGTAAAAAGAATGTGCAGCAAAGGTGCGAAAATAGCTTTTGGCGTTGTTGTGGGCGTCGGCTTAATTGGTTTTGTTAAAGGCTTACTAATAGGTTATTATATTGGTCGTCATAAGTCTGTTGGAAACATAAATGTAACTGATAAGACTGGATAAAAGCAAAGTAATAACGTTTAGGTAAAGTGGGGGAATGGTTATAGTATATTTTTTTATAAAGCACAGAGTTGAAGACTATTCCAAGTGGAAACCTGTTTTTGATGAAGATGGATCAAGGAGAGAAAAAGCAGGCTGTAAAGGCTGGCAGCTCTTCCACAGTTTGGATGACCCAAATGAAATCTTCATCCTTTTGGAATGGGATACAAAAGAACACGCAACCAAGTTCGTAGAATCCGAAGACCTGAAAAAAATAATGCAAAAAGCAGGAGTAATCACAAAACCTGAAATCCACTTTTTTGAGAAAATCGAGGATTTCTCGCTATGAGTTGCAAAAGTTCAATGTGCTAGTGGAAGAAAATTCAATTTAATTGGCAATCAGGCACGATCGGAAAAAATATATTTGTTTTCTACCGCCCTTTCCTATAGAACTCAAAGAAAGTTCTTATATTGTCAACCTCCAATTATATAGATAGGGTTTACATAACGGAGTTGCTTCAAGCTGTTTTAATTCATTGTATTTCCCTCTCTTCCCTGAATACATTCTCGAATTTTGATGGAGAATATGGGATGAATGAAAAAATAAAAGAAAAAAAGTTAATTTACATAATAAGGGTCGTTTTCTTTAGTGAATGTACCATCGAATAGTTTCTCAAATCTTTCCTTCTTCCTTTTAATGTAAAAGTTTTCGTGTCCGTATAAGAAATTATAAATCAATTTACATTCGTCCAATGAGCCTACTTGAAGTCTAAAAATACTTCCATGTTTATATAAATTACAATCTATGTTACAATTTTTCTTTAATAAGTAAGCGTAATCTTCCATTGTCTTTTTTGATCCACATACAAAAAATACAGGTTTAAATTTTGATCCGTATGATCTATAATTTATACCTCCATCTGAATCAAAAATTCCTCTCAATATTGCCGCTTCTTCTTCTGGGGTTTTCAGATAATCTAATGGGATAAATGCAGAGTGAGATTTTCTAGGTACAATTCCATGTTTTGCTAAATCTTTAACCCATTGTGGACTAAATTTAGAAATAGAATAACTAAGTTGATGCCCTTTTCCTTTTTCACTCACATTTATTTTTGTATCGATTTTCATGTACTTATGCATCTCAATTAAGTTCTCTTTATCTATCTCAGCAGTTCGGATAATTAAACATCCATTATCTGAAACACAACCATCTCCAATAATACGCCCAATAATATACCATTTCCATGAATTCATATTTTCGGGACTAAAAAACGAATGATCTATCGTACTTTCAAACTGAGTATTATACTTAGCTTCGCTCCATGAACCATAGATTTTTTCTATTCGATGATAAGGTATTTTCCCTTTTACATTTTGAAAATCAGCAGTAGTTGGGACACGACCATGTTCTTTTTCAAAGTTCAATAATTCTTTATCTGCATACTCCTTTGTATAGAATGTTTCCTCAATAGCATTATTCCATGAACTAAAAACACTTACAAATCTGGTAACAGGAATAAGCCCATTATCCTCAATCATATCCCTTGATCTAGGAATTCTACCTAGCTTATCCTTTACCCCTATCAAGTACTGTTTTAGCCAATCTTTGTTATAAAATACTCTTTCTTTTATCCCTGACCATGAACCAAAACGAGATGCATATACATCAACACAAGGATACCCTAAGTTTACATCCATGTCATCTTGTTCCGGTATCCTACCAAGTTCCTTTTCACGTTTTAAAAGAAAATCTATTAATTCTTGATCTGAATAAACTTTAACTTCTCTTTTCTTTACTTCATCTTGATTCTTAAATGGAACTTCGTTTAGAGCATTTTTCCATTTTCCGAATTCTCTTAAATAAGCGGAAACCGGAGGAAAATCTTCATCATTTTGTATGTCATTATAAGATGGAACTTTCTTGTACTTATCTTCAAACCGAAGTAATTCATCTATTAATTCCTGCCTAGTGTAGATTTTTCCCATATTATGACCCCTTAAAGCTGAGTTACAAATGCATCTATTTCCCCTTGCTTAGACTGCGTTGACTCTATCCCAAAAGGTTAGAAAAAAGATTGAGTTAAGCTCCCAATAACTCAGTAATTTTAGCTTCAACCAATTTGCCGACTTTAGCCTCTATTATTGAAGACAAGTCAAGTTTTGGGCTTTCTGCTACGCTATTAACGTCTGGAGGTGTCTTATTATCTAAAACCCCATTAGCTTTCAAAATAGCATAATCCACATCTCTGCCTGACAAATGAACATATACACTTGACATTTCTGATCCTTGAATCCATCCAAAATATGTGTTCATCTGAGCTTCAGTAAGGTAATTAGCTATGTATGTACATCTCGAATGGCGGAAAAGATGCGGATGAATCCTTTTCTTGATCCCTGCCTTTTTAGCTATTCTTTGCAGCTTCATCCTGATTGATCCGTAATGTAAGGGTTTTATCAAATTCTCCTTACTATCAAAAGTAGTCCATAATGGCGCATCGGGATTATTGCGATCAGGATGTTCTAAAAGCCACGCTTGCAAATAATCAACACTAAAAACAGCCCTTACCCTTCTGTATCCTGTTTTACCTTTTAAATTGACAGTCGCGCCAAGTTCATCAAATTTAATGTGTTTAATTCTTAGATTACCAATTTCACCGACTCTAGCCCCAACATCCCAAAATAGAGCAATTATAGCTTTATCAACTTTCTTTTTAGCGTAATTTATCATCTTCAAAATATCTTCTTCTGTTAGCATGTCTTCAGGAAGCTTCTGGTCTTTCCTGCTGATTGAAGCTTTTATCCATTTTGTTAATTCAGGATTATCGTCTTTCAAGTACCATTTGTAAAACTTCCTCAAAGCTACTTTATAATCATGTTTTAGCCATTCACTTTTATTTGATTGCTCTAATTCGGATATGAAGGCAAATAAATCCCTTTTTTCGACTTTATCAAAGTCAACATTAATTTGAGTCGCAATCATTTTAAGTGTTGAGATATACTTTAATATCCGATGTTGCCCTAACCCGTCCATAAAACAATTTTCAACAAAATTGAAAATTAATTGTTTATTAACTTCGGATATGTTTGAGCGTCGTAGCGATACTAACCGTTTATCCAGATCGTAGTTGTAAAAACTGTTGTCCATCTCATGCCACTCCATGAGATACGGCTTTGAACACCCAAATTCAATCCCCCAGAAACATAAAACAGCGCCTTGGTGGCTTAGGGGCATAGCGCGTCCTTGGTAAGGACGAGGTCGCGGGTTCAAATCCCGCCCGAGGCTTATTACTTTTTTTAGGTTTAAAGCCTACTTTCAGGAACCGTGAGGGAATGGAAGTAGCTCTTTATAAACTAAATACAAAAAGACGTTTAGATTCTTTGAAGGATACTGGAATATCTGAGACAAATCAGAAACTTATTTTGAGTTTCGTTAACTACTGTTTTTCTGAAGGTATCGGTGAGCATAGGGCTCTTAAATATTTGTCTACGCTTAAGATAATGGCGGAGTTTATCTCAACTAACTTTGATAAGGCAACTGAAGACGAGATCCGGGCATACACTGGAAGCATTGAAAGATCAACTCTCAGTAATTGGACAAAGCATGACTATAAAGTAATGCTGAAAGACATTTATCGATGGCTGAATGGTGGCGAAGAACCTGTGACAGCTCCCGCCGTTAAAACGGCAGGCATCTACGGTATTTCAACCGAGGCTATACTGCCCTAGAGCCACTATTTATTCCTTGTCTCGCTTTCACCGTTCCAAGTTTTACCTATGAAACTTCTTCATAGAACCACATACTTAGAGTTCAGAGCAAAGTCAAGCGGCTTCTGTAGCATTCGCAGCTTCCAGAACAAAACTTGACAATAGAGTATAGGTTGGAAAGTACAAAAACGCTATCAACAAACATATTACGAGAGAGGTGACAGCTGTATCCCACCATTGAAATGACGGGTATTAGCCTTAGACGCTCCTAAAAGTAAAACGGGTAAAAACAACGCTTTAGAGACAAGATCGTAAGCTTCCAGAGAATATGCTCAAAGAGGAAGAAGTTAAGCGTATGATCGATGCGGCATCAAATAAGAGAGATAGAGCTGTTATTGCTTTGCTTTGGGATATTGGGGCTAGAACTGTGCCCTTTGCCTAATCAAGTAATTTCTGTCGAAACAGATTTGTCCGATCTGCCCTGGGTATTCTTACACTTTTTATACAATATTTTTATTTTTCTATATTCTAATAGTTAGAATAAGGTAGGACAGAGTATTTAGAACCAGGTGCTTCATTTGCTATTTTTATAATATAATCTGAC
>CAYSZA010000121.1:0-8355 GCA_964435275.1 uncultured Methanosarcinales archaeon
CAGCTTCATCAGGACGAAGGTTCCAGATTGGAGTTGTATTCCCGCTCATCCCGAGCGCACTTGTTAGTTTAGAAATCCGCTCATCTACTTCATGACCGGTTGGCGCTGGAACAAAATATGCCACATATTTTGTGGTGGGATTGTTTCCGTATGCAGAAGGCAATACTCCTTTCTCTAATAACCCGATTAAATCAAAGTAGCCCAATTCACCTTCCTGTACGGTGAATCCATCCTGTTCTAAAGCCTGTCGAAAAGCCTCCGCATCATACGTTTCATTCTCTGCGAGGGCGATTCCTGTAAACATTGTGAGTAAAACGGCAAGTAGTATAGCCAGTAAATAATTTTTCATATACTATATCCCCCTGTCAGCTATAGTAATTCTCGCAAATGTCACACATAAAAAAGAAGATTTATACTTAGGAAGATAACATATCTTAAATATATCCTCGTAAGTATATTTTCTATCCTTTCTAAAAATTAAGTGTAAATCATTGCTATCAATACTGTACTAATGGTTAAATATACTAGAAACTTTGGTGGAGCGTTAACTAAATTTAGATTGTCGATCTGTTAACAGTCCAAATGATTCCTCACTCCCGTCCTGTTTTAACTTGCTCCTATTTCGTTAAAATACCGTTATAGAAGTACCCAAAACGTCTAACAAAAGTTTAAAGACTATTATCCATTTACATACTCAAGCAGCCGGTTGTAAGTACTGCTTTCTAAGATCCCGGACACTCCACGCTCGACGCAGGAGGGCGGCCTTTAAGAGAAGTCCGACATGAAGCAACTTATCCAAGAACTCCAGAAACTACTCAAAAAGATTATTTTCAAAAACTAGAATCCTTATGAGGATCGTTCAAAAGGTTATATATAATCCATTACATACATCTCATGCTGAAACTACTTAAATCTCTAAAAAGGAAGCACGATAATAGCCGGAGACTTGAAGGAAATTTACCATTTATTTAATTCAAACAAAGATCTTCAAAATGATGACTTGGAAAATTATTATATAGAAATAGACCAGAACAAAATCAAAGTTGCGCTGGCGCACCCCGCTGCAAGCAACTGTGTATGTTCGCGCCAGCGCTGTGGTTTTAATGGTTACTAAAAATCAATTATTTTCATTTGCTTATATGCTTCTTTCTCTTCCTGATTTCCTTGATTTTCAACATAATTTCTGATAACATCGGAAGTTGTTCAGTCTCCAACGGTTCCAATATATCCTCCATCACTCCAGAGTTCACCACCCCAAAGCTGTTTTTTAATCTCAGGATATTGCTTAAAAATTTGTCTTGCTGTAATGCTTTTTATTATCTGCATTACTCTTGAAGGAGAATATTTTGGTTCAGCACCAACAAAAAGATGAGCACGATCACCGTCACTACCAATTGCACCAAATTCAAAGCATTACCTTTCACCAATCTCAGAACAGACGGTTCTCAAATAAGTAATCAACTCTGTCTCAAAGAGAAGCTTTTTCCGATACTTCATACAAAAAACCATATGGTATCTGATTTATACACACAATAGTTTGCATGTCTGAGTTCCATTTACAGCACAAATGTACTAAAAATATAAGCGATTATTTAACAACGGTTATAGGGGAAGTTTTTCATCCCGCAGCAAGCTGAGGGGTGTTCGACTGAAATAAGAAACTTCTCGATAACTATATTTAGCATAAGATGAATTCACAATTGTGAATTTTCTGCAAATCGCCTGTATGTTGAGCAGTATTGACAGTTCAAAATTCCGGATTTCAGGCAATTGAAATGTCATCCGAAAGACCGTGATGAAGCCTGAAAAAGGTTTGAGTGCAAAAACATACATCACTGGCAGTTTATAATATAACCTAAGGGAATTAAGAATTTACGCGGAGCCTGGAAAAATAAGCTACAGGAGACGGCAGATAATATGGGGCGAATATATTCCGATATAACCTGGACGATTGGTAAAACTCCTCTTGTCAGGTTAAACCGCATAACAGAAGGTCTGCGTGCGGATGTGTTAGCTAAAGTAGAGTATTTCAATCCGATGGGAAGTGTGAAGGACAGAATAGGCCTGGCAATGATCGAAGAAGCTGAACGTGAAGGAAAAATCAAAGAAGGCACCACCGTTATTGAAGCAACAAGTGGCAATACCGGCATTGCACTCGCATGCGTCTGTGCTGCCCGTGGTTACAAACTCATACTGGTTATGCCTGAGACTATGACAGTAGAAAGAAGAAAACTGCTAAAGGCTCTGGGAGCAGAACTCGTCCTGACCCCTGGGGCGGAAGGCATGAGAGGGGCTGTCAATAAAGCCGAGCAGATGGCTGCCGACGATCCTGCGCTTTACTTTATAGCCCAGCAGTTTCAGAACCCTGCAAACCCTGAAATTCATAGACGGACAACGGCCGAGGAAATCTGGAGAGACACGGACGGCAAGGCGGATGTCATTGTAGCAGGCGTGGGAACAGGCGGAACGATCACAGGTGTTGCCAGCGTCATCAAAAAACGGAAACCTGATTTTAAGGCGATCGCAGTCGAACCTGCCGAATCTCCAGTGCTCAGCGGCGGAAGCCCGGGCCCACACAGAATCCAGGGGATTGGTGCAGGTTTTGTTCCTGATGTGCTTCGGCTTGAGCTGGTCGATGAGATAATCAAGGTTACCGGAGACGACGCCGCTGCCACGTCCCGGCGACTGGCAAAGGAAGAAGGAATCCTTGCAGGAATATCTTCAGGCGCTGCTACCTACGCTGCACTGCAGGTTGCATCCAGGGAAGAAATGAGAGGGAAGACTATTATTGTAATCTTGCCGGATACAGGAGAGCGTTATCTGAGCACTGACCTTTTTGGCTGATTATCGGCTCCGTTGACTGATCCTCTGGCAACTGGCTAACCGATCAATTTGAAAAATAATACCGGAAGAATTCGAATGAGAATCAGGGAAGATATAAGGACCGTTTTTAAAAAAGATCCCGCTGCAAGGTCTACGCTTGAGGTAATCTGCTGCTATCCGGGCATGCATGCTATCTGGATACATCGGGTATCACACTCACTCTGGAATAAGCACTTTTATTTTCTGGCCCGTCTGCTCTCTCATATCTCCAGGATGTTAACAGGTATTGAAATCCATCCAGGGGCAAAGCTTGGAAGGCGAGTTTTCATAGACCACGGGTCCGGGGTTGTAATCGGAGAAACGGCTGAAGTGGGGGATGACGTTCTGATATACATGGGAGTCGTGCTGGGCGGTACAGCTCTGGAAAAGATAAAGCGCCATCCTACTATTGAAAACGATGTAGTTATCGGTTCAGGAGCAGCCGTACTTGGCCCAATTACTGTAGGCAGAGGCGCAAAAATAGGTGCAGGCTCGGTTGTGATCCGGCCAGTCCCACCCGGAGCTACGGTCGTGGGAGTTCCTGCAAGGATTGCGGAGCCACGACCATCCGCTTCTACAGGGCTACTCGACCATGATAAGCTGCCTGATCCTGCACTTATTGTGATAAGCCAGATGCTCGACCGGCTGAGCAGGCTAGAAGAGCAGTTTAAAGCGCATGAAGAGTTAATTTCCGGACATGGGAAAATTCCACAGAGCACCGAAATTAAAAAAGAGGATCAAATTTATTCCCTACTAAAAGAGGTAATTGACCCTGAGGTTGGAGCAGATATTGTCAAAATGGGTTTTGTCAAAGAAATAAGTGTGAATGGAACCAGCGTAGATGTAGACCTTGTATTGACAACAAATCTCTGCCCTATGGCAGATTACCTTAAGGACCAGGTCAGGCGAAAAGTCCTGAGTGTTGAGGGGATAGAGGAAGTTAAAGTCAATATTCTTGATGAGCCCTGGAGCTGGGATCGACTTAAAAATCAGGCAGTCCGTTAAGATAAGCATTTAGGCAGGTCAATTAAAAATTCAGAGTGTTTACTCAGGGCATTTATAGATGGTGGAATGATAGCCAGTAGCGGACGGCATCACATGGCGAAGCTAAAACGCTATTTTAATTTCTTTTTCGGAGCACTGACTGTTTGCGGCCCTGTGTATGGAAAAATAGTTCTCAAGTATTATTATCCCGGAAAATCTTAAAAAACCTTAAATTTTGAGGTTTTTATCTTTTTCGGGAATTTAAAAAGCGGATTACTTTTTAGAAGCCTTTTCGTTTTTCGACTCACTGGTTCTTGAGCCGATTGCAAAAATAAGGACTTAATTCTTTGAATTTGTTTTTTAAGTGACCAACCGAACTTCTGATTACGAAAATATACCTCCTTATCGACTTAATAAAACGGATGTACGTGAGTTCTGCAGAGTTAGCCGTATCTTCCTATACTTATATGACTACCATTTTCAGCAGGATCCTTTGAAGGATCTGGTGAAGAATATCCTGCACCAATGCAAGGCGAGTTTGATTTCAGGTGGTAATCGTGTTTACTCTGGTTTACAAAGAGAGGGTCTACATATATGTCTGTAGTTGAGCTTGCGTTTTTATAAGTTCCACCCGAATTGTTATATAGACAATTATTCTCCAGCAAAAAGGTATGTGTTTCAGGGAGATAATTAATTACTGCGTACCCTGTTCCATCAGGATCTTTTGTGCGCTTCTGGGTGCCAACGATTATGTTATTACGGACAATAGTTTTATATTCTGTTCCCTGAGGTGAAAGATCAACTGAGTGATCTAAGTCTCCGGAGGAAGGATACATGTTAATAATGGCTCCATGATATACCCCGTCAAATACATTATTTTCAATCAGAGTATCAAAAAATCCACTGGTCACTATCCCTCCTACCCAATTAATACTGGGATTCGTACCGGTGTTGTAGAAGGTATTGTGGTGTATGTGGACATTCTTCGCCTCTTTCTTAGAGTAAGAATCCCCGTAGCCTATCAGCCATATCCCAGGCCCATAGGTATTATTGATAGTATTATTATACACCTCTACATCGTTAACGACACCTGTCGTTTTCTCAATCAGAATTGCAGAGCCACCTGCACTCCAGTGGTAAAAAGAATCAATCACATTGCCATGGAATTTTACGTGGTTTGAGTTCGTTGCTCTAAGCCCGCCATTAGTCCTGCAGATTATTCTGTTATTCCAGGCTTCTATGTTCTGACTGTCGATGGCAAAAAGACCATCATGCCCTAACTTATACACTTTGTTATTGTAAAATGTGATACTGGAGCTTCTCTCTACTTTTAGCCCATCTCCGTGCCCATCATGCATATACATGCCATGAACGTCTATATTCTTAGAATCAAGGAAATGGATCATATTGTAATATCCTTGCCCTCTCTTTTTATCTTCATTTTTATCATGGTTTCCGTCAATTTCGAATCCTTTTATAGTGACTCCGTGGATTCCGGAACTGTCCATCTGTGTTATCATGGGCTTGCCCACTGTCCAATCTGCATTGTCTTCGAGTTTAATTACAGCTGTACGGTCTCCCTCAAGGACTGTATTGCTCCCAATTAAAATATTGTCAGAGATAACGTATGTAGTATTACCCTTCAAATGAACGGTTGAAAATTCGGGATTTTCTGCAACATATGCAAGAGCTTGATTTATCTCTACCTGATCATCACTCCCATCACAGGTGAAGTTTCCACTTCCATCAGCAGCTACATATACAGTATTATTTGACTGCTTCGAGAAAAAGTTGGACTCTATATTATGAAAAGTAAGTATTCCCAGTGCAATCGAGAAAAAGAGAATTACAACGGAAATTCCTATTCTTTCCCTGTTTTGCTCTATGTATCTCAGACGTTTTCCGTTCATTTTTATTCCTTTTTAATTATAAATTTTTAATGTTGGAAAAATCAGGAAGCAAGTTATTGATAAATGTGAGGAAATGAGCAGTCTTCTTTGTTTTGAGAAAAGTAAAGGAGTCATTGTACTCATTATTCTCAGTAGTTTATCCCGACAACCAGCTAATAGCTTTTTTAGCAAACTATACATAGCAAAACTCCAGGCTTACAACGAAAGCCTAGATTTGTCTCAAGCGTCTGAATATTCTTTAAAGATAACTGGATATTCTATTCATACACCTGAGGGACTTTTATCAATAGCCAGAGTATAACGTCTAACTAATTTTATTAGTCTCTATTTTTGCAGTCGTAAGATTTTTAAAATCTGTAATTCACATGTGTGATCAGCTTTTGACATACGGATAACTTTGTATTTATAATAAACTGATCTAATTTGTATCCCAAGTATATTCTTAGAGAACCTATACACGTAGGCTAATAATCTTTAGATAGGCTGTCATCAACATTGTAACCTGGGCATTTCGATTTCTATGAATCAGTTGCTCAATTGAACTGAGTAATCACTCTTTATTTTAAACGAAATAAAACACACAAAATTTAATAACGATATGAGTTGATGTACTTTTATGGGTGATAGGGAAAAAAATGTGGGATTTGCTGCAGCTTTGAACATACTCTTCACAGTTATAGAAATTATAGGAGGACTCTTAACAAACAGCCTGGCACTGCTGGCAGATGCATTGCATGATTTCGTTGATAGCTCCGCATTAATTATAGCCTGGCTTGCAGAAAAGAAAGCAAAGCAGCCTGCAACAGGTAAAATGACTTTTGGATATCGGAGGTTATCTCTTATTTCTGCGGGATTTACTGCTATTGTGCTTATAGCCGGGTCATTGCTTGTACTTTCCCAGGCAATCCCGCGTTTAGTTAATCCAGAACCAGTAAATGCCGAAGGAGTGATTTTAATTGCAATTATTGGTGTTAGTATAAATGGCCTGGGATATTTTAGATTGAAGAAAGGAATGAGCCAGAGTGAGAAAATATTATCCTGGCATCTTATGGAAGACATTCTTGGATGGATAGTCCTGCTCACAGGAGCAGTAATAATGAGGTTCTGGAACCAACCTGTTATTGATCCCATAATGACAATAGGATTCACGATTTTTGTATTGTGGGGAGCTTCTAAAAATGCAAAAGAAACATTGAACCTCCTTCTGGAAGGTGTCCCGGCGTATATCGACATCGACAAAGTTAAGGAAGCTATCTTATCGATTGAAGGAGTAAAAAGGGTTCATGATATCCATATATGGTCTCTGGAAGGAGAGACCGATATTTTAACAGCTCATGTTGTTGTTGAAAACAAATACCTGCAAGAACCAGATGCTATCAAGCAGTCTATTAAAAGCGAACTAAAGAAACATCACATAGAACACTCAACACTTGAACTGGAAGGTGAAGGAGTTTGTTCTGAAACAGTATGTGTTTTGAATAGATGATATACAAGGGAAAACGTAGAAGAAACCAGTAAATGAGATATGACCCATTGAAAGAATAAAAAATGATTTAAGAAGCACTTCTATAGATGAGCCGATCTCAAGAGCCGATCTCAAAACTCTGAATTTGCTCTCTGGATGTCGGATATTAAGCAAACAATCGAGCTTTTGATATGAAAGCAAATCGGAATAGTTTTGTTTTCGTGATAATTCCATTTTCCAGAATAGTTCTCTGTTTCCGGAATAATCCGTTTCCGGAATAATCCGTTTCCGGAATAATCCGTTTCCGGAATAATTCTGTTTCCGAAATAACCCTGTTTCCGGAAAATCTGATGATGAGAATAAAAAGTGTTTTGAGATCTGCTTGATCAACACTTTCTCTTTGAATTATCCAGTATTTGCCTTTTTTATTCCCAAGATCATATCAATAAAATATTTGGTTTCCCTTTTTACATCATCACTGCATACGACTGCGGAAATTGCGACCAGGCTGTCAGCTCTGTTTTGAATAACGCTCTCACAATTTTCTTTATTGATTCCGCCAATTGCAACTACGGGAATCTTTATTGCAGCTTTAACTTCTCTTATTTTAAGCGGACCAATTCCTTTTCCTGCATCTTTTTTTGTAGCAGTATCGAATATGGGGCCAAGACCTACATAGTCAGCCCCGGCTTTTTCCGCCTGGATTGCTTCTTCTCTGTCACGGACACTAAGCCCTATAATCTTATCCTTGCCAAGGAGTCTTCTTGCAGTTTCAAGAGGCATGTCATCCTGGCCGATATGAACCCCATCGGCATCGACCGCTAAGGCAACATCGATTCTGTCGTTTACCAGAAATATTGCTCTGTCGTTACATATCCTTTTGATTTCGGAGGCTTCTTCGATCATTTCCTTCGTACTTTTATCTTTTTCCCGATACTGAATAATTCTACAGCCTGAATCGACTGCCTCCCTGACATCAGATAAAGTTCCTTTCTTCGAGAGTCCGGAATCCGTCACAAGATAAAAGTCTATTTCTTTTAAGAGGGAATTTTTCCGGCTGAAATCATTCTGGTTCATAATGCTTAAATCCATCCAGTTTTTAAATCCGTCCAGTTTAAACGTTTTTCAAAAATA
>CAYSZA010000122.1:0-8346 GCA_964435275.1 uncultured Methanosarcinales archaeon
AATCAAAACAAGGAATTAAACTCAAGAATCAAAATAAGGAGTTAAATTAGCAAGAAATTTTAAAAAAATGACAAATTATTTAAAAAGCTCTTGTACAAATTATTTGTAAAGCTAAATTATCTACTAATATCATGTCCATCAAGATCTGAATTGTCTGATTATTTTAATTGGTGACCTTTTCCTAATTTTGATCACCTGGAAACTCATTTCTTCGATCAATGTATAAATATGTTTGGAGTATTATTATGCTACTGGAAGCATCAAATTCATAATTGGGGCATAAATTATCGGGAATATATTCCTTATCCGGATGTTTCTAACTTGAGCATGAAAGTTTAAATTTGTTGTCGCACTTTTTAGTATTACAGTAAATAATTTTAAAAGGGGATTTTCTGGGAGATGACTGAGAAAAAAATCAAGTATATCCGCTGGTTTGAAGAGACCACGATTGATGACGTTCCGCTCGTTGGCGGGAAGAATGCTTCCCTTGGGGAGATGTACAGGGAGCTTACCTCGAAGGGGGTAAAGATACCAAATGGATTCTCTGTCACTGCTAAGGCTTACTGGCATACCCTGAGAGCCGGAGGGATTCTGGAGAGACTCAAAAGCACGATGGACGGGCTTGATACTTCGGATATCGCAGACCTCGCAAGAAGGGGGAAGACTGCAAGAGACCTGATTCTTGGGGCCGGAATCCCGGATGATCTCTGGGAGGAGATTAAAACCGCTTATGATCGCCTCTGCGAGCAGTATGGGGAGGATACCGATGTAGCGGTGCGAAGTTCGGCAACGGCTGAGGACCTGCCTACGGCTTCGTTTGCAGGCCAGCAGGAGACTTACCTGAATATTCGAGGGTATCCAGGACTTCGGGACGCATGCACGCGCTGTTTTGCTTCGCTTTTTACAGACAGGGCTATTTCCTACCGCGTAACCAACAAATTCGACCATTTTAAGGTAGCTCTTTCCATAGGAGTCATGAAAATGGTCAGGTCGGACCTGGCTTCCAGCGGGGTTATTTTTACCCTGGATACGGAAACCGGTTTCAGAGACGTGGTCTTTATTACAGGTGCGTACGGCCTTGGGGAGAATATTGTTCAGGGTCAGGTCAATCCCGATGAGTTTTACGTCTTCAAGCCTACTTTCAGGCAGGGATTTAAGCCAATTGTCAAGAAAAAGGTGGGGAGCAAGGAAATTAAGATGATCTACGGGCGTGGGGATTCAAAAGTGCTCACCCGAAATGTAGAGGTTCCTGAGGCTGACAGGCTGCGCTTCTGTATCAGTGACGAAGAAGTGCTCAAACTTGCCGAGTACGCTATTGCCATAGAAGACCATTATTCCGGAAAATACGGGGAATCACGGCCAATGGACATCGAGTGGGCAAAGGACGGCATAACAGGTGAACTTTTCATAGTGCAGGCAAGGCCGGAGACGGTTCAGTCGCAGAGGAGTAAAGACATTCTGGAAACCTATGTACTTGAAAAACGGTCCGAAATCCTTGCAAGAGGCAGGAGCGTAGGAGACAAGATCGCGTCTGGAAAAGCTCATGTGATCCCTGACATCTCAGACCTGCCTTCTTTTAAACCGGGAGAAATCCTGATTGCGGACACTACGACTCCTGACTGGGAGCCTGTAATGAAGACTGCGGCTGCGATTGTCACAAACAAAGGAGGTAGAACCTGCCATGCAGCCATTGTCAGCCGTGAACTCGGGATTCCTGCAGTCGTAGGTGCAGGCAACGCGACTGAAGTGATTGAGACCGGTAGGGAGATTACGGTAAGCTGTGCCGAAGGCGAGGACGGGCTTGTATATGATGGCCTTCTTCCTTTTCATAAAGATACCCTGAGCCTGAAGGAAATAAAACGCCCAAAAACCGAGATTATGATGAATCTCGGAAATCCTGAAGAAGCTTTCGGCTTTTCTATGATCCCGAACGACGGAATAGGGCTTGCTAGGCTGGAGTTCATTATTACAAGTTATATCAGGGTCCATCCAATGGCTCTTGTGCACACCGAGAAGGTCAAAGACCTTAAAGTCCTTCGAGAAATCGAACATCTTACGCGAGGCTACAGGAGAGAAGATTATTTTGTTGAGCAGCTTGCCCAGGGAGTTGGCACCATTGCTGCAGCTTTCTACCCTAAGCCGGTTGTAGTCCGTATGAGTGACTTTAAAACCAATGAGTATGCAAGCCTTGTTGGGGGCAGCTACTTTGAGATGGAGGAAAGCAATCCCATGATAGGGTTCAGGGGAGCTTCCCGTTATTTTGACGAGCGCTACAGGGAAGGGTATGCTCTTGAGTGCAGGGCTATGAAAAAAGTCAGGGACGAAATGGGGCTTACGAATCTCATTCTTATGATTCCCTTCTGCAGGACGGTTGAAGAAGCGCGGAAAGTTATTGCCGAAATGGAAAAAAACGGGCTCAAAAGAGGAGAAAACGGGCTTCAGGTCTATGTTATGTGCGAGATACCTAATAACGTCCTTCTTATCGATGAATTTAGTGAATTCTTCGACGGTTTCTCCATAGGTTCAAACGATCTGACCCAGCTGACCCTTGGGGTTGACAGGGATTCAGAACTGCTTGCCGCAGAATTCGATGAGCGAGATCCGGGAGTTATGAAAATTATGGCAATGGCTGTGCAGGGAGCAAAACGGAACGGAAGACACAGCGGGATTTGCGGACAGGCCCCAAGCGACTTTCCTGAAATTGCAGAGTTTCTGGTAAGAGAGGGAATAGAGTCCATTTCACTTAACCCGGATTCGGTTATGAAGATCACCCTTAAAGTTCTCGAAACCGAAAAGGAACTGGGTAGGTAATGAAAAGCTCAAAAAGAACGGAGAGGGTAACAAAGGGCTTAAAAGGAATCGGAAGGATAACAGGTGATCAGGAAAAAAATATCCGGAGCAACTAAAAAAGAACCTGTGAGGCAGATTGACGGAGACCTCAATTAGTTCTCTTAGTGGAGAGAAATTCTATGTCTCTCTTAAAATATTGTCCGGAGTGCCATTCCAAACCTGAGGATAAGCTCTTCAAAGAATTCCAGTGTTGTCCTAATTCCAGTGTTGTCCTGTGTGTGGGCACTGGACAAAAAAACTGTAAGATTTGAGCCACTGATAATTATGGAGTGAGACAGAAATGTTTGAATCTTCTGTAGAGTGTACCCGATGCGGCAAGCCCCTTAAAAAGCAGGTAATTGGTTCAAATGTATTTTATTACTGTAGAAAATGTGGGTGTATATCTTCGGCTGCATCTGTCAGTACGACTTCTGCCAGTACGTCTTCCCGATGTACAGCTCGGCAGATGATTAATTTTTGAGAACACTGTATCCAGAAATAACTTTCAAAACCTAAATTTCCAGCAAAACCTACCGTGGTCAACTAACCAGTCTATGACCTGACCGGGTTTTGTTTTAAATTTCTGTGGGTGGTTTTAAGTTTTCCTGCTTATTATTTTTCACTTTTCTCGATTTTACTCCTCTGCTTACTACTGTATTAATTGCTTTTTTCCTGTTCTCTCCAGGAATCTGTCTCTAAGGTGAGTTTTGACACAGTTTGAGAAGAAAAAGGTATATGATTTTAATCCCTAAGTGATATGACAAACTTTACAGACTCCTTACCTCATAGCCTCCCAGTTTGATCACTTATGGTTGAAAAAGAAGTAGATACCGTATGCAGCCAGTATGGCCTGAGAGTAACCCGCCTTTCGGAACTTACTTTAAAAGTTAACCTTCCGGATGCAAATCTTGAGAGAGGTTTTATTGAGGAAGAAAATTCTCTTTATCTCCCTCTTTATGAGGAAGGACAGGCAGTCTCTTCCCTTTCCGGAGTTGGAACAGCATTCAAGGCTTATATTCAGTTTGTCCTTAATCCTGAAAGAGTAAACTCGGAATATCTTGCAGATTTTTTCAATAATAGCCTGGGCCTGAAAATTCGGAAAGCCTGCGTAGCCAGAGGTTTCATTCAGGGAGCTGAGGCCCGGGTAGGTCCGAGTGAGTTGATGCCTGGTTCTTCGCATGGATCTGTCCCTAAGGTTTCGGGTCAGCGCACTATGTTTTCAGCAGAATCCGGATTTTCCGAAGCAGCTCCTGTTCTGGACGAATCAGGATTTGCAGGTAGAGTTTCTGTCGAGGATATGTGTACAGAGCTTGATGGAAGCATTGATTTGCTTTCGGGTCAGGCAATGCCCATTCCTGCAGGAGATTCGCATTCCTTTCTGGCCAGTGTCGATTCTCTCATGCATAGTAAGCTGTACCTGCCTGATCTGCAAGCTCAGATGAAAATCCTCAAAATTAAGGCTCTTACAGGGGAACTTATTTCCCATTTAAGCCTTTTCAATCACAGGCTCTCTACTTACCCGAAGAATCTTGCACATCTCGAAGAGAAGCTTGAACTTATCAGGGAGGCTGTCAAGCTTGCAAATGATTCGGATTATATCCTGGAGCTTATCCGTGGAGGGGAGAGCAAAAAACTTGAATTCAAGTCCACGCTACGCATGAATCTCATGAACGGTAAGTCGGACTGGAATGTGGAACATGCTGTGCTGAAAACAATTGTCGCTTATATTAACACTGACGGTGGCATTTTGCTTGTAGGTATCTCGAATACCGGGGAAGTGCTTGGGATCGCAAATGATAATTTCCTTAATGAGGATAAATTTCTCCTCCATTTCAAACAGCTCATCAAGCAGCACATAGGTCTTGCCTATGCTCCTCTTATCGAGTATGCACTTGTGCCGGTTAACGGTAAAAAAGTCCTGAAAATAGACTGTCAAAAGAGTGACGAGCCAGTGTTTCTAAAATCGGGCAAAAAAGAGGAAGAATTCTATGTCCGAATAGGTCCTTCAAGTGAAAGGCTTACAGGCAGTGATCTGCTTGAGTATGTGAACCGGCGGTATAACAGGAAAGCCGGGTTAATTGAGAAGTGATTCTGAAAAACAGTTGTAAAGCAGGGCATAGAAAATTTCTTAACTCTGAGGCTATTAGTTGCTTCAATTGCTAACTTTGTTTTAACTTTCTGATTGACGGTCTCATTTTGTTAAATTGAAGATATTTATCAAGCCTGTCGAGGTCAGGTCTACTGCAAGAGCTGCGAGCAGAAGTCCCATTAGCCTTGTAAAAACCAGCATCCCGTTATACCCTATGAATTTATGTATTCTTCTTGAGAAGAGGAAGATATAAAGGCAGAGTACGAATGTCAATATAATAGATACAAGAATTATTAATTTTTGCTCGATAGCTGCTGTGCTTTCCATAAGGACAATCACGGTACTTATAGTACCCGGGCCTGTCAGAAGTGGAAGCCCTATAGGGAAGACCCAGATATCCGTGCGTTCCTGGGACTGGGAAATCTCTTCATCGGTTATGCTCTCTCTTGAAATTTTGGCGTGCATCATATCGAAAGCAATGCTGAAGAGCAGGAGCCCTCCTGCAACCCGCAATGAATCAACGCTAACGCTGAACAGATTAAGTATCACACTTCCTGTTACTGCAAAAAAAAGGGCAATTACGCACGCAAGTGTGACTGATTTTTTTGCAATGTCGTTTTTTTCATCATGGGTCATTTTGCTGGTCAGGGAGATGAAAGTCACGACCCCGCTTATAGGGCTGACAACCACAAAGATGGATGTGAACGTGTAGATGAAAAACCCGATATTGTTAGTTATCATCTCGGTTATCATCTTTTTTCTCCTGGCCTTCAATACCCTCTCACTCAAATACTCACTTATACATATAATTTTCTTCTGTTATATATTTACTTACTGGAATTTCTAAAACTCAGTTTCAAGCCCTTTTTCAGGCCTGCTGCTGGTTTAACACTTTAAATTCTTAAAGTATTCTATAGTTCGCTTTGTGCCAATCAGCAGGTAGACAGATAAGTATTTCTTGCGATTTGCAGATATAGCAAGTGGCAAAAGTTAATAAAGGCAATAAAGAGAGAAATTATACTTAAAATAGAAATTATACTAAAGACATTCTGAAAATTCAATGGGTATTAGTAAGGCAAGATACAAATAAAGTAAGATGTAAATAGATCCGGGTTAAGATAAATACGGGCTGTGGCATTATGAGCGGTGAGAAGATCGAAAAAAAGCTGTTTGAAGAGCTTAATTTTATTAAAAAACAACTTGGGGAAATTAAGGAGCATATGGTGGATATGGACAGCCTGCTCACCGCAGAAGAAAAGGAACTTGTGCTTAAGAGTTTTGAAAACGAGGCAAAAGGAAAACTCGTACCTTTAAGCAGATTTGAGGAAACGAGGCACTAAAATGTTTAAAATTCTTCTTGATATTCCTGCATACATTTTTCTGGCAGAGGCAGGCGAAACAACGCGTTCCCGGGTAAGGGAAACTCTTGAGGAACTTGCACTTGATCCAGTACCTCAGGGAGCAAAAAGGATAATTGAGAGTAAAGAAAAAATTTTCAGACTACGTTCCAGACATCTAAGGTTGCTTTATAGAGTTGATTATGAAAACTTAACTATGGTCGTTATAATTATTGAGCCTTTAACTCGCATGTATCATTGAATTAAAGCAGATTTTTGCTAAAAACAGGTTTTACTGAAGGCAGGGTTTTGCTGGCAATTTTCCTGACCTGGTAAGTTTTCGGATTTTATTTTTCGGGTTATTTACGGGCATTTTCTTACCCCATGCGAAGAATAAAGATCATGAATCCAATATAAAGGGTAAGCAGGATAAGTCCTTCGAACCGTTTGACTCTCCAGCCCGTTCGGATAAAAAGGAGGAGCAGTGCACTTATTATCAGCATGAAAGGTGCTATGTAATATATGCCGAGGCTGGTTGTCGTAACTGGATGGACAAGTCCTGACAAGCCAAGGATCAAAAGTATGTTAGTAATATTTGACCCTATTACATTTCCAAGAGCAATACCAGCATAATTGCTCCGGGCTGCCGAGACCGTTACCATGAGTTCGGGGATTGAAGTCCCGACTGCAACAAGGCTGATCCCAATAAGGGTTTTCGGAACTTTCAGCAGAAGAGCGAAGAAGACAGCCTGTTCAACAAAATACTTCGCTCCAACTATAATTGCGACTCCACTGGCAATCAGTTTGAAGAATTCCATTAATAGGCTGGTTTCGGAGAGGATTTCTGCTGCAATGTCAGGACCAGCATTTTCATAATCAGATTCGGTCACGGACTCAGTTCCCAGTTCAGTTTCCAATTCGGTTCCAGTGATTTTTTCAGTTTTGAGTTCACTTCTGATTGGCTTTACGGGACTTTCCCCGGTTTTCCTGGCTTCTCTTTTTACATCGTGAGCTTCTTCATTTACTTTTCCGTACTCCTGATTTTCTTCATTTACTTTTCCGTATTCCCGATTTTCTTGCCCAGGCGAGCTTTCTTTTCCATGTTTCTGAATCTCGAGGATAATTCTTGATTTTAGATCGAAAAAGTATTCGAATTTGAAGAAATAAATCATAAAATCTTTGAAATATATTTCCTCTTTGTGTCTTTTCACCTTATCGAGCAGGAATAAAATATAGGCAATATACAGTAATACGAAAATCAGGGCTTCTATCCTTGAAATTTTAAAGTCAAGCATAAAAAGGAAAAGAAGAAAAGAGGAAAAGAGCATTATATAGCCATCCCTTTTCAGCATAACCTCCTCGGTTCTGACACCTGTCAGAAGTGCAGCCATACTTGCAATCAGCCCTATATTGGCAATGTTTGACCCGAGTATATTGCCCATAACTATTCCGCTTGCCTGCTGGAAAGACGCTGTCAGAGAGGCAGCAAGCTCAGGTACTGACGTGCCAACAGACACAAGAGTCAATCCTATTACGAATTCGGATACTCCAAATCTTCTTGCAATCAGGGATGCAGTAGATACAAAAAGATCTGCTCCCTTAACGAGCAGCACGAGCCCGCCAAGAAAGATAAGGATATTAATTACAGGCACATTGAAGTGAGAACCCGGGATTTATTTAAATTTATCTTAAAACATAAAATTGGCCTGAGCGGTATCTGGTGATCTGGAACACCTGCAGAAACTAAAGTAATGTCGCAGTTAAGTCGTGTAATGATAACACGACTACAGACTAAGTTAAGTAATAATGTCAAGTTAAGTAATAAGGTCAAGTTAAGTAATATGTCAAGTTAAGTAATATGTCAAGTTAAGTAATATGTCAAGTTAAGTAATATGTCAAGTTAAGTACTATATCAAGTTTAGTAATAAGGTCAACTTCATTAACAGTTCATTAACAGATTACTGACTAATATCTCCTTTTCATTGGTGTATCAATTCATTATCTAATCAACTTTATTGCTAAAACTACAATGGTGAGAATAAGTCATTAGCTTGGAGAGAAATGCTTGGAGAGAAATGCTTGGAGAGAAAT